>CBDTVG010000008.1:0-17135 GCA_965363745.1 uncultured Candidatus Electrothrix sp.
GGCCGACGGCGTGTAGATGACAGCGATTATGCAATCCTTCTCTGATCAGCAGGTTATTAGACAATATCAGTTACGATCAGATGAAGTTCGTCATATTTAATGACAGGATAGGCAAGAATTGTTATCCTTTTAGCATTCCATCGGAAAGCGACATTTTTTATGTATGCGCATTCTTCACACCTGACAACATTATGCACCGATATATTCTCTTCATTCCCAACATGCTGTCCATCTTCCGGTTCCTGCTGGCTCTCCTGTTTCCCTTTATCCCGAAACAGACCTGGACATGTTTGATTATAGGTGGAGGAGGCAGCGATGCCCTTGACGGCTGGCTCGCCAGACGCTGGCGGGTCCAGACCGAAACAGGTGCGTTGCTTGATGCGGTGGCGGACAAAGCCTTTGTGCTTTCCGCCCTGCTTACTGTTGCCGTAACTGAAAAAATTCCCCTGTTCCTGATCCCTCTCCTGCTGGCCCGTGATCTACTAATGGCGGGTACAGCTATTTATGCCGTATTTACAGGATCGTATGATTATTTCCAGAAAATGAATGTCCGCTGGCCGGGTAAGATCGCCACGCTCGGACAGTTTGTCCTTCTACTGACAGCGGTGCTTTACGGCAAAACAATCAATCTCGTCCTCTGGCCCGCAATTCTGTTCAGTGTTTTCGCAGCTAGCGATTACGGTTGGTTGTTCATTATAGAGTTACGTCGACGGGCTGCGATATAACCGATTACAAAAGACAAAATAACTTAATGTGCCTGAAAATATAAAAAAAGGGACGCATAACATGAAAAAAAAGAGCATTCATCAAAGTCAGGTAGAGTATATTGGCGAATTATTAGAAGGCAAACGGCACGGTCACGGGCTCTGTATGTATCCTGACGGAGGCCAATATGAAGGTGACTGGCTGAATGACAAAAAACACGGACAGGGAGCCTACTTTGATCCGAACGGCGGTAGCTTTGAAGGAGAATGGAGCAATGGCCAAAGAAATGGAAGAGGCTGTATCGAATGGTCTGGACAGTATATCGGTAATTGGAAGGATAATCAAAAACACGGACAAGGCACGCTGACCCTTCCTGACGGAACAATATACAACGGTCAGTGGCAACATGACAAGCGAGAAGGACAAGGTGTCCTGATCTATCCTGACGGTTCCAGATATGAAGGAACATGGCGGGATAATCGAAAAAACGGACAGGGTACCCTGACGCTGAAAGACGGAAGAAAATATAACGGCGGCTGGAAAGACGACTGCCAGCATGGACAGGGTACCGCATTTTTTCCCGACGGCGGGAAATACTTCGGAGCCTTTGAAAACGATCAACGACATGGTCACGGAGTGTACAGCCATCCTGACGGCATACAATATATCGGAGCCTGGAAAAATAACCAGCGTAGCGGTCGAGGAACCTACACCTTCGCTAACAGAGCCAGCTATACCGGTTCATGGAGGAAAAACAAAAAAGATGGACAGGGAATCCTCGCCTATGCGGACGGCTCAAAATATGAAGGAGCATGGCGGGCCGACATGCGGCACGGCAAGGGCGTATACACTTATATAAATGGAGACCGATATGAGGGAGAATGGCGCAAAGACAAAAAACACGGTTACGGCTCCCTCGCACACGCTGACGGAGACAAATATATAGGAGAATGGGCGCATGGCCGCAGGCACGGCTCCGGCACGTACACCACCATGATGGGAAGCAAATACATCGGTGATTGGCGGGACGACCGGATGGATGGACGTGGGATCTACGTCTCCCAGGACGGAGAACGATATGAAGGGCATTTTCACAATAACAAAAAACATGGCTCCGGCGTTTTCACCTTTTTATCCGGCAGCCGCTATAGCGGTCAATGGGTGGACGGAGTCATGGAGGGATCAGGCACATTAACCCTACCTGACGGAACAATCTATGAAGGTGACTGGGAAAACGGTTATATGCATGGCACAGGAACCCTCTCCTTTCCTGACGGCACGGTGTACAGCGGGAAGTGGCGACAGGATCAAAAACATGGACAGGGCACCTGCGCCTATCCCGACGAAGCTAAATATGAAGGAGAATGGCGGGATAATAACCAAAGCGGCCAAGGCACATATACCTACCCGGACGGTTCCATCTATGATGGTGAGTGGCTGGAAAACAAACGGCACGGCACAGGAACCTATACAGATCCTGACGGAGATAAATATACCGGGGATTGGGAAGGGGATCGAAAAAACGGCAGGGGCGTTCTGACCTTCGCTAGCGGACATGTTAAAAAAGGCCGCTGGATCAATGATAAATACAGCAGTGAAAAAAAGGACAACGCCGACGGATCGGAAAGTAAAGACAAAGATTTCCTTGATATGTTAGGAGGAGATCTGGCGGATGCGGCTGATCTCGTTGAATAAAAATCAAGGAGTAAGAATTCGCCAGCTTGAACAGGCTGAAAAAAATCGCTTTAAGCGAAATCCGCAACCTCCTGACCGTCAATAGGCACCAGCTCACAGGGCATATCCGCAAGAGGTTCAGGAGTGATATGCACAAGGTCGATTTTTGTCAAATGCGCATCTATGCGTTCCCCGTGCCGCCTTGTTGACACAGCGGTGAGAAATCCGTCGCTCCTGACTTGTATGCCCAGAGTGGTAAAGTCGACCATATCCGCTTGGGCGCAATCCGCAAGGTTTATAATGATATCGGAACCAATCTCATCAATATAAGGGAGTAATTGCGCCTGGATTTCTTGACTCTGCCAGCTGAGGAACGAATAGATCACCTTTGCCTCTACAAGCCGACCTTCCTCCCTCGCTTTGTGGGCGGCTGCAAGAAGATTGCCGTTGATTTTATTTTTTTGCGTAAAGATAACAGCTATCTCGACATAATCCTGCTCCGCATCTGGAAAAATCGCAAGCACCTCGTCAAATTTTCCCTGAGCGACTTTAAAATTATTTGCACTTAAAGAATCAACCACTTCATTGATCAGTTCTTCTCTGATAACGTTGAGCCTGCTTAGATATTCATCAACCTTATCCTGTTTCTGATGATCATGTATTTGCGAGAATAACTCCTTTGCTGCCCCGTATTTCCTGTTCTCAAACAGTTCAATGGCCCGCTCCAGTTTTTCCGTATACTCATTATGTCGTTCTGCTTTGCGCCGCAGGGAAATAACCTTTTCTTCCAGTCCCGGGTCAAACGCCTTGATATTCCTGAGTAATAAAGCAGTCTGGCTGTAATCCCCCTGATTGAAAAGCTCCTTGGCCTGCCCGTATTTTCCCGCAATATTGAGATCCCGGTTGATATTGGAAATCAAGAGTACAAAATCGCCTCTGCTATCCGGAAATTCGAGAGAAAGCTTTTCCGCCAGATCCTTGGCCTCCTGTAGCTTGCCCCCACTGATCAGTTGATACACCTGACCGGTCTTTTTCATCTTTTCCTGTTCATATTCTTTAAAAGAAATATTACAGGTATCACATTTACCGGCATCTGTCTTTTTTCTGCATTTCGGGCAGGCTTTCATCGCACTTGTTCTCTCTTTTTTGCTCATACTTTTTTTTGTTGCGCAGCAGGCGGTCACAGACGGACTCCGGCACCTGATGCTCCTGTACAATGAGGCTACCCCTTGATCACCGCAAGGGGAGTAAGGGCGACTTCAATGTCCACCAGATCCCTCTGATCTTTCATCACGGTTTCAATATCCTTGTAGGCTCCCGTCGCCTCATCAAGGTCATGCCGTCCCCGTAACCCGTGCAACACACCGAGTTCATCCAAACGTTTTTGCTCCTCGCCAAGATCAAGGGTGCGTTGCGCCTGCTTACGACCGAGGCAACGACCGGCCCCGTGGCTGCATGAACAAAAGCTGTCAGCGTTTCCCTTACCTCGGACAATAAAACTCTTGCTTCCCTGCGAACCGGGAATAATGCCAAGCTCGCCCGAACGGGCACGGGTGGCTCCTTTGCGATGCACCATAACGTCTCTGCCGAAATGGTGTTCCATTGCAGCATAATTATGGGCAATATTGATACAATCCATGAAACTGATCTCTTCGCCGCTCACCTGAACAACTGAACTGACAATTTCTTTGAGCCTGTCCATCATCATCATTCGATTGGCAAGGGCGAAGTCCACACAATAGCGCATCTCCGCGAGATAATCCCTCGCCTTTCCCGAATCCAGAGGCAGAAAAGCCAGCTGCCATTTCGGTGGCACTGCGCTGTGCCACTTCTCGTTCATCCGACAGGCTAGCTGGTTATAATGCTTGGCCACCTTCAAACCGATATTGCGACTGCCGGAATGAATCATCAGCCAGATATTTCCATCATCACCCTGCTGAATCTCGATAAAATGATTGCCGCCGCCAAGGGTGCCGAGCTGCTTACACCCGGATAAAAACTGCTCACGGACAACAGATTTCTTCACCCTGTCAAGCTGAGAGAGATCAGGCATCAATTCGACAGCACAGGCTTCTTTATGATGTCGAAAACCGGTGGGAACCGCAGCGCGAATACCCTCTCCGCTTTTTTCCGAGCCGAGAATCTTTTGCAGGGTCTGCCGGTCAATGCTTTGCAAAGAGGTTCGCACGGCGCACATTCCGCAACCAATATCAACGCCTACGGCATTGGGAATCACCACACCATCACAGCCCAGCACGCCTCCGATAGGCATGCCGTAGCCCGCATGGGCATCCGCCATAATAGCGACATGCCTGTAGGTAAAAGGCAGGTTGGCGAGATTGCGGGCTTGCTCCCAAGCACTGTTCTCAATATTATCAAGCCAGAGTTTGACGGGCCGTTTTTCTGAGGATATAACCTTTTTCATTGTCGCGTCCAGAAGATAAAAGAGATAATCATGCTGTCGTCTTAGGGATTTCCCAAAAAATAAAAGCCCTTTTTTCGGTGCAGGACTGTTGTAGGGGCTGGCCCCTGTGCCTGCCCGTTTATATACCGCACGGGGACGTTCAAGGGCGAACACAGGGGTTCGCCCCTACCTGCATACAAAAAATGCAGGGGCACGGCATAAGGGGTAAGGTCTTTCCTGTCAAACCCCTTACTCTGTCACACGTCCTTGATTTTATTTTCAACAGGCAACATCAGCACCCAATACATTGAATGAGCAGTTCATCCTTATACATCTCCACAAAGGCATCAATATCTAGCCGCCAGTCCCGCATGATATGCGCCCCCTGCTCTTTCAATAGGCTATTTTCCAAAATAGAATTAACCGGTCGATGGGCCGGGGTAGGGTATTCCGCTGTGGTGCAGGGTTCCAAGGAAAACTCCACCTTCATCGCCTCTAAGAAGTATTTCGCCCCTGTGTACCAAGTGCTATAATCTTCCGCTGTGGCATGGGCGATGCCGGTGAAATCGGAGGTCAATACTTGGTTAATCTGGCGGGCAAGGGTTCTCGTCCAAGTCAATGAGCCGTATTGATCATCCACCACCCGGATCGTTCGCTCTGAATCCGCTCTCGCCAACCGCAACATGGTTTTGAGAAAATTATTCCCGCCCATACCGTAGAGCCAAGCGGTGCGCAGAATGAGAAAATTGTTCATCCGCTCGGCTATCGCTCGTTCACCTGCCAGCTTGCTCCTGCCGTAGGCGGATAGCGGCGAAACAGGATCCCGTTCAAAGTACGGCTCTGGCACAGGTTTATTGCCGTCAAAGACATAATCCGTTGAAACATGGATAAGCCTGCATCCGTTTACAACACAGGCGTCGGCCAGATGAGCAACTCCCTGTTGGTTGACAGCCTGACAGGCGGCCTCCTCCTGTTCGCAATTATCCACCGCTGTATAGGCGGCGCAGTTGACGACAACATCCGGTCGTATGCTCTCAATTTCCCTCAGAACCTGTTTAGCATGGGTGATATCCAGTTGCTCTGAGGTACGGCCATGCACGACATGTTCGTTCTCCATCACCCGCAGGCAGTCCCGCCCCAATTGACCGGCCACGCCTGTTATCAAAACTTTCATTGTTCTGTTGTTCCTTGTCGCAATGCAGCATTTGCGGTATTCAAGTTTTTTCTGAAACTGTTCAGCCGAAACACAGGCTGCTTATTGCCCTATTGCCCGGCCAGCCCGTCCGGCACAGTATCCCGCAGCATGTCCATCAGATATTGGCCGTACTGATTCTTCAGCATTGATTCCGCTGTCTGCACAACCTGATCAGCAGAGATGTAGCCAAGCCGGTAGGAAATTTCTTCCAGGCAAGCGATCTTAAGCCCCTGTCGATCCTGAACAGCCTGAACATAACTTGATGCCTGCTGCAAGGACTCATGGGTGCCGGTATCAAGCCAGCAAAACCCCCGGCCTAACAGTTCCACGCTCAGTTTTCCCTGCTCCAGATAGCGGGTGTTCACATCCGTGATCTCAAGCTCACCCCGTACTGACGGTTGTATTGAAGCGGCGATGTCAAGGACGCTGTTATCATAAAAGTACAGACCTGGAACGGCATAGCGTGATTTAGGCTGCTCGGGTTTTTCTTCAATATTGATGACCCGTTTGTCCGCATCAAATTCTACCACTCCGTAGCGTTCTGGATCTTTGACCAGATAGCCGAAGATCATGCCGCCATCCGTGAGTCGGCTGCAACGCTGAACAATACCGGCAAAGCCGTGCCCAAAAAAAATATTGTCCCCCAGAACAAGGGCAACCGTATCGTTACCAATAAATTCTTTGCCAATAACAAAGGCCTGAGCCAGTCCTTCAGGACGGGGTTGTTCAGCATAGGAAATATTAATACCGAGCTGCTCTCCGTCACCGAAAAGTTCTCTGAATCTGGGTAAATCACTCGGGGTGGAGATAATTAGGATGTCCCGGATTCCGGCCAGCATGAGGACGGACAGGGGGTAATAGATCATGGGTTTGTCGTAAACCGGGATCAATTGTTTGCTGATCACCTTGGTCAGGGGATAAAGACGGGTTCCTGAACCGCCTGCAAGAATGATTCCTTTCATGTAATTTCCTTAAAGCCGTCAGGGCAGGTAGTTGTTGCTTGCCTATAGGGTTGAATGTATGATATGAATTACTTGAATACTTTTCATCCCCGTTCAGTCTCTGTCAAAAATATCAATGTATCTCAATTTAACAATATAACGTATTTATTGCTGTTGTTCAAAATTTGTTTTCAAAAAAAATATCTCCATAGAGGTTATTATGTCGGAACAGCTCAAGTGTTTTACCGCCTATGATGTACGGGGACGTGTACCGGAAGAATTAAATAATGAAATCGCGGCTCGTATCGGGCTAGCCTTCTGTCGCCAAATTGAGGCCCGTAAAGTGGTTATCGGCCATGATATGCGTTTATCCAGTCGGGGGATCAGCGAAATCCTTTGTCAAGTGCTGAGCAGGGCGGGCATTGATGCTGTTGATATCGGGCTTTGCGGTACAGAAGAAATGTATTTTGCGACATTCAACGGTGAATCTGACGGAGTTGACGGCGGGATTATGGTTACAGCCAGCCATAATCCGGCGGATTACAACGGCATGAAGTTGGTTCGCCAGGGTGCCCGGCCTATGTCCTCAGATTCAGGTCTGTTGGATGTCGCTGAAAATGCCGCGTCTGTGGATTGGTACAATAAATCATTACCGCAACGGCCTGAGCAGGTCGGTCGGCACAGTAAAATGCCGAATAAGTATCAGTACATTTCTCAACTGCTCTCCTCTTTTGACATAAGCGCACTGAAACCGTTGAAGATCGTGGTCAATGCGGGCAACGGTTGCGCCGGACCGGTGATTGACCTGCTGGAAAAACGGCTGCCCTTCACCTTTATCAAACTCAACCATGAACCGGACGGCACCTTTCCCAACGGGGTGCCCAACCCCTTGCTCCCGGAAAACCGAGAAGACACGGCAAAGGCGGTGCGTGAACATGGTGCGGATCTGGGCATTGCCTGGGACGGCGACTGTGATCGTTGTTTTCTCTTTGATGAAAACGGGCGATTTATTGAGGGGTATTATATTGTCGGCCTGCTGGCGGCGGCCATGCTCAAGCTTCATCCTGGGGCTGCTATCCTGCATGATCCCAGGTTGATCTGGAACACCCAGGAAATTGTTCAGGAGGCGGGCGGCAAAGCGATCATGACCAAGACTGGCCACGCTTTTATCAAAGAGGCCATGCGGCGGGAGAACGCCGTGTACGGCGGCGAGATGTCGGCCCATCATTATTTTGAGCAATTCGGTTTTTGTGACTCCGGCATGTTGCCCTGGCTGTTGGTCTGTCAGCTAATCTGCGAACAGGAAATTAGCCTGTCAGCCATGGTTGATGAACGAATGCGGGCCTATCCGGTGAGTGGGGAAATCAACTCCACTGTGGCTGATCCTGATACAGTCATTCAGAAAGTGGAAGAACAATACAGTGACGGTGTAAAGGATTACACGGACGGGTTATCGGTTTCCTATCCAGCATTTCGTTTTAACTTACGTAAATCCAATACCGAGCCGGTGCTGCGCCTCAATGTGGAAACTCGTGCTGATGAAGGGCTTTTGCAGAATAAAACTGAGGAGTTGATGGCTTTGATCAGGGAATAATCGAACACCATCTATAAAAAACATAACACATCAACCAACGAACAGGAAAAAAGAACAATAATATGCGTATCCAACCAGTTATCCTCGCCGGTGGAACCGGCACCCGCCTCTGGCCCATGTCCCGTGAACTGTATCCCAAGCAATTACTCAGCCTGACAGGCGAGCATTCCCTGCTTCAGACCACCCTCATCCGGGTCAGCCTGATACCCGATGCCCTGCCCCCCATCATCGTGGTGGGAGAGGAGCACCGTTTCCTGACCAGAAGCCAAGTGGACGATCTGAATCTGTTTTCAAAATACCAAATACTTCTTGAGCCGTTAGGTAAAGATACAGCTCCCGCCGTCTGCGGTGCCGCCCTGTTCTCCAAGCAACAGTTCGGTGAAGACGTTATCCTCTTGATCTTGCCCGCTGATCACCTCATCGCCCGACCGGATGATTTCCTCAAAGCGGTTGCCGCAGCGGAAAAGCAGGCGGCCCAAGGTAAACTGGCAACCTTCGGCATTGTCCCGGATCACCCGGAAATCGGGTACGGCTATATCCGCAGAGGTAAGAATAACGCTGTGCTGGCTTTTGTGGAAAAACCTGATTTGGCGACCGCTGAGAAATATATCGCTGACAGCGACTATTTTTGGAACAGCGGCATGTTTACCTTCCCGGTCGGCCCATTGCTCACCGAACTGGGCGAGTATGCCCCGGAAATTCTGGTCTGCATGAAAAAAGCGGTTGCCGAGGGATGCGCTGACGGTGTTTTTTTTCGCTTTGACAAAAACGCCATGCAACAAAGCCCGGCTAACTCTATTGATTACGCCCTGATGGAAAAAACCGCCAATGCGGTTGTGGTGGAGGCGGACTTCGGCTGGAACGATATCGGTTCTTGGCGGGCTTTATGGGATGTGATGAAAAAAGACGAGCACGGCAATGTGACCAGCGGTGATGTGTTGCTGGAGGATGTTGAAAACTGCCTGATCCGCTCCGAAGACACGCTGGTCGCGGCGGTGGGCTTACGCGACACCTTGGTGGTGGAGACTTCGGACGCGGTGGTGATCGCTCCCATGGATCGTTCTCAGGATGTCAAAAAAATTGTCCACACATTAAAAAAGCGAGGCAGGCCGGAGTTCCAAAGCCACAGAACGGTCTATCGTCCTTGGGGTAGTTACACCACCTTGGAAATTCATGATCGATTTCAGATCAAGCGGATCACAGTCACCCCTGGTGCCCGTCTTTCCTCACAAATGCATCATCATCGCCACGAGCATTGGGTAGTGGTCAGGGGCACGGCCAGAGTGAAAAACGGCGAGAAAAGTATTCTACTCCGAGAAGACGAGTCAACCTATATCCCCCTTGGCACGACCCACAGGCTGGAAAATCCAGGAGTGATTCCCTTGGAACTGATTGAGATTCAGATCGGCAGTTATCTTGGTGAGGATGACATTGTCCGCTTTGATGATGAATATGGTCGGGATTGCTGAAACCTGAGACAGACTGTTTCAGCGAAAAACGTTACAAAAAAAATACTAATTGAGGTGAACTATGTTTGAACTTTTGGACAAGGCGATGAACGAGCTGTCTTCTAAAAAAATCGCCGATGATCTTGTCACGACATTTCCTGAAAGTCTCTCTGAGCAAGACAGGAAAGAAATTGCACTTAGAGTCGAAAACAGCCTCACACAAAAATTTTGCGATCTGAAAATTGCGAAAATTGAAGTGAAAAATGACGTGGAGGACAAGTTTGAAAAAGTGTCCCAAGCAACAAAAGATCTTGAAAAAATTCCTTTTTTCGGAAAAATAGGACTTTTTATACGAGGAATGCAGCGGCCTATATGGGGCATGGCCCTTCTCTACATTGATTTACAGGTTTTGAGCGGTGCTTGGCCATTGGCCAATAAAGTGTCGGAGGTTGCCGTCGCAACGGCAACTACAGCCTTATCCTCTTCAATCGAATCCACGTTCTGGTTGATCAACCTGCTCGTCCTTGGCTTCCTTTTTGGCGAGAGGGCGGTGAAGAATGTCATGCCTATGATTAATAAGCGTATGGGAGCCAGTTGATCCTGCCTGAAATCAAAAAAGCGGTTGAAAAAAAATATTTTCAGCTTCCCCCGTAAGCTTCCACGAGGTATCCTTTGCACAAATAATTGTACATTCCATTCGACAAACGACAAAGGGTTGAACAAATTTATTCACCAAATCAGGAGGAGAAAAGCAATGTCTACAAAGAAGCATAACTGCCTTGCCTTAAAATTTTTTCAGGGACTCACCAAAACGCCGTCCTCAGCTGAACCTGCACCGAAAAAGGAAGATGAGCAAACCAAAGCCGCCCAAGATACAAAATGTGTTGAAGGTGTTGAAGGTGCTGAACCGACTGCGGTGGATCAGGAAAACTCCGGCCAACACGAGGAGAGCACTACGCAGGTCGAGGCTAAGAGTGAACCTGAGCCTGATTCTGAGACTGAGATGGGGCCGGAAGATGATCGAATAAATTCAGCCTTAGAGGAGTTTCAGCAAGACCCTGTAGCCTTCATGAACAAGCTGCCGAGCAAGTATGATGAGCAGGGAGAGCGGGTTGGTTCTGAGACAACGATCTTTGACCAGAAGGCGATTGAGAAACAGGAGTTTGTCTCGGCTCGTGACGAGAAGAGGCGGGAACTTACAGATTTGGAAGCCGTCGCGGCGGGTCGGGAGGCCTTTGCTGAAAATGATCAGGCGGACGGTTTTGTTGATACATTTCGTTATGCGGGCCTGCGGGGTATGGAAGATAACGGCCTGATGAACGCACGATTGAAGGAACAGCCTTGGTCTGATGATTATTGGGCGATCTACCTCGGTATGCTCGGCAAGCGGTATGCTGATCCCAATTTCCCCTCTTCCAATGACTGGAAAAGAAATTTTGATTACATCCAGAGCAATTCGGCCTTGCAGGTCTTGGAAAGCGGCGATGCCGATGCCATCAACCGACTTTCACCCTCGGAAAAATACGATATATTGATCGGCGACAGCAATATGTCGCTGACTCAGAAAATGTGGGATGAAGGAAAAAGATACTATGCTCGTAGCGGCTATGTGGAAACCTGGATGGGACTCTGTCACGGCTGGGCGCCTGCGGCATACATGCTTCCCCGACCCACCGGCACCGCCACTGTGCTAGCAGCGGACGGCAGAACCTTTATAAAATTTTACCCCTCTGACATCAAAGCGTTGGCCACCCTGCTCTGGGCCAAGGTCAGAACCAAAAGCAATTTTATAGGCGGACGCTGCAATCAAAAAAAACCGGCGACTGATCCCCAAACCGGCAGGATTCTCTCCAAACAATGTTTTGACACCAATCCGGGCACATGGCATCTCGCCATAGTCAATCAAATAGGTGCCTCACAGCGCAGTATGGTGTTGGATGCCACCTATGATTACGAGGTGTGGAATCAGCCTCTTGTCTCCTACAAATACCGGTATTTCAATCCTCAAAGAATGGTTTACTCCCGTTCATTGCCTGAAGCCGCCGTTCTCAAGACCAGCTTTAATAATGATCGATTTATCAAGTATCGCAATCCTGAGACGGATAGTATTGTGGGCATTGCGATGGATGCTTCCTATATAGTAGAGACCCAGCCCCGACACAGCTCCACGGACAGCGCAGGGAACGACAAAGTGCAAACCGTGCGCTATTACTATGATCTTGAGCTTGATTTGGCTGGTAACATCATCGGCGGCGAATGGTACCAGAACGCCCACCCGGACTTTTTATGGACACCGGTGAAGGAAAGCAGAGCTTTAACCTATTGGGAAAACCGATATGGTCTCTCTGGAGATTGGCGCAGCGAAGAATCGCTTGAAGATCAATGGAAGCAGGTTGCCTCAATGACATCAGGATACCTGAAAGCACCGTTGACAGGGATTGTCGAGCGGCTGATAGAGTTTTCCAATACGTAAATACGTAAACTGAACGTTCGCTGGGGCGAAGACGTTTTCGCCCTTCCTTCTCACCCCGACCAGCCCGGTTGAGTTATGATTAAATTCAGGCACAGGTGCCGAAAGATGTCAAAGCGGAATGACCACCACGCTGTCGTTATAGGCATTGATGATTACCCGGTCAGCGGCTTAGCTCCGCTCAAAGGGCCGGTCAATGATGCTGAAGATTTTTATGTCTGGCTCCGTGATCCCAAAGGTGGCGATCTGCAAAAAGAAAATATTCATTGCATCATCTCCAAGAATTTCAGCACGGAAAGCGCACAGCCTGTCCCCAATCAGGTGGAGGCTTTATTTGAACCTTTTATCACAGAAGGAGTACAGGGTAGGTACGGAGAACGGCTCTACATTTTTGCCGCCGGTCATGGGTTCGGTGATCCGGGGGACATGGGGCAGACTGCGCTGTATGCCGCCAATGCTCGGAAGATGTTCCCGTGGCATATCGCAATCACAAATTATGTTGATTGGTTGAGACGACATGCGGTATTTGATGAGCTTGTGCTGATTATGGATTGTTGCCGCACAGTGAATACATATCATACGATTAGGGAACCGCAGTATCCAACCTCAAAAGGACGCTCGGCAGCGGATCAGGTGCGTTATTTTTCAGCCTTCGCTGTCGGCAGAGGCCGGGTGGCCAGAGAAAGGCGATTTGAAGACGGCAGAGATTCCGGCATCTTCACCAGATCCCTGCTCAATGCCTTGAAGACCGCCAGACCGAGACAGGGCAGAATTACCGGTCAAGTGCTGAAGGATCATATCCATAACAGTATGGATAAGTTTGCCGGCAAGGCACGGATTGATCCCCCGGAGATCAAGCTGGATTCCAATCGGGACATCACCTTTCTCTATCGCAGGGCGGCGGAAGCCGTTTCCGTCACGGTTATTTTAGAACCGTACAGCGGTGAAGAAACCTTATTGCTTTCTGATGGCACTTTTAAGGAGATCAGGCGGGAAAAGGCGAAGGCCGCTACCGTGATCTTAGACTTGGAACCGGGACTTTATAAAATTGCGGTCAGCAATACAGGCCGTCAGGAAATATTTGAGGTGCCGAATAATGAACGGATCACAATCTAAAGACCGGATCAGGCTGACCGTCAAAGCGGCTGATATGATGACAGAAATTTTCCTGGTAGATAGTCAATTCCAGCGGCTTGCCAGCAATGTCGGTCAGTTGGAAACGCAGGTGAAGCCGGGCATTTACAAGGCCCGGTTCCGTTCCGGCCAGAGCCAGAAGGATCAATTGATTGAGGTGAAGGCGGGTGTCGGTTCCATGGTGTTTGACGGCACGGCTGTGGAATTTTCCTCTCCGGTTCCTCTTGCCCAAACCATGAACACAAGCCATCAGGATGTTGCCGTACAATTTTCTCGGACGGTCAGCCTGCAACAGGGAAGCGGCAGTCAGCTTTACCTGTTTATCAGGAATCCGGCGGAATCCACCACCAGCCCTTGGCTCGGAGTATCTCTGCACGATATTGAGGGCAATCTACTTGCTGCACCGAATCAGGGGGAATGTGACAGCGGTAATGGATTTTTTGCCCTGAACCTTGAGGTCAATCCGGGCACCTACCGTTTGCGGGTTGAAGAAGAACCAGGAGAGGTCTACGAGATGTTTGTTGTCACTGTGGCGGGCTGGCAGACTCAGGTTTTCGCTGTGGCCGAGGAGGCTTGGCTACCCGGTGTTGATGCCTGCCGAGCTGCCCTGCCCACAGCATCGGTATTGATGGCGAAAAAAGGGAAAGGATTTGACCCGGCGGATAGCACTGCCCGCCAAACTGAGTTGCTCCGTCTCGGCTTAATGAATGGTCGTGAGGTGCTCACTGAGGCCGCAGTGCGTGCTATGCTCGAGGAACAATCCCTGAATCCCATGCTGGCAATTTTCGCCGCCCATTTTTTAATGCGACAGTATCCCGCCGCCGCTGTTTTGACCACGGAACTGCTCAAAAAGCTAAACCAAAACGTCATCGCTCATCCCGATCTTCAGGCCCTCATGCTCCAGCAGGAGCCCGGAGTCCGGCCCGCTTTCCCCGATCCGCCTATGCTGCATTCCAGCTGGCAATGTATTGATCAGGCGGTCGAACGGAGAAAGGCGATTGTGCCGCCCGGTTCACTGACAGATCAAATCAGCAATGGTTTAACCAAAACATCTCTTTGGCTTATGCATCGTTTAGACACGCAACAAAACGAAACAAAATAAAGAAAACAAGAAAGAATTAAGAATTGTGATCGGCTTACTCAAAAAATCAGGAGGAGAAAATCATGTCTACGGAACAGCAAGAACAGCAGGAACAAGAAGAACAGCAGGAAGAAATCAGTAGGGATTTGCAGGAATTTGAGGAAAACCCGGTAAGGTTCATGAACCGCCTGCCGCTTAAATATGACGGGGAAGAGCTGGATACTTCCGGGGAGAGCATGTTTGATCAAGCCAGCATCGAAAAAAATGAGCATGTCGAGGCCCGTGATGAGCTACGTCAACAGGTGACCAGTAAGGATGAAGTCGCTGTGGGACGGGCCGCTTTCGCCCAGAATGATCAGGCGGACGGCTTTGTCGATTCATTCCGTTATTCAGGTCTGCGTAGCATGGAGGACAACAATCTCAGGAGGGCCCAGCTAGAGGTGGCACCTTGGTCGGATTATTACTGGGCGTTCTACTTAGGAAGCCTCGGCCAACGCTATGCTGACCGATATTTTCCGAAATCCAGCAACTGGAAAGAAAACTACGATTACATCCAGCGCAATCCAGCTGCAAAAATTTTAGCGGGCGGCGATAAAAATGCGATAAATCAACTTTCCCCCTCAGAAAAATACGACATCCTGATTGGCGATACAGACTATTCCTTAACCCGTAAAATGTGGGAACAAGGAAGAAGGCAGTATGTCAGACGGGGGGTTGTGGAACCTTGGATGGGACTCTGTCACGGTTGGGCTCCGGCCGCTTACATGTTGCCTCGACCAACCGGTACGGCGACCGTGCTAGCGGCGGACGGCAGAACATACCTCACCTTTTATCCTTCTGATATCAAAGCCCTTGCCACCTTGCTCTGGGCCAAGACGAAGAACAGAAATCGGTTTGTCGGCGGACGTTGCAATGACAAGAACCCGGCTCAGGACCCGCAAACCGGTCGTATTCTTTCCCAAATATGTTTTGACACCAATCCGGGGACATGGCATCTGGCGATAGTGAACCAGATCGGTGTTGCCCGGCGCAGCATGGTGATGGATGCGACCTACGATTATCAGGTCTGGAATCAGCCTGTGGTATCGTACAGCTACAGATATTTCAATCCGAGAACCATGTATCATACAGATTCGTTGTCCGCTGCGACCATCTCGATCAATGATTTTTCCAATGATAAATTCCGCAAATATCGCAGTAATGATACAGACACGGTTGTTGGTATTGAAATGCGGGTCTCCTATACTGTTGAAACTACGCCTAAGCATTCTTCAACGGACTATTCGGCGAATGATCAGGTGAAAACAGTGCGCTATTTATATGATCTTGAGATTGATTTCGCTGGCAATATTATCGGCGGTGAATGGTATCAGAACGCCCATCCTGATTTCCTCTGGACTCCTGAGCAGGGAACCAGGGCTGTGACCGATGCGGAAAAACGATCTCCTCTGAGCGGGAGATGGGACAGTGGCCAGCCCATGCCCCAACAATGGCGGCGGCTTGCCTCTATGGCGGCTGAATATCAAGAGGCTCCCTTGGCCGCTATCGTGGAACAGATGATCGGCTTTTCAAAGAGTTGACAAACCTTAAGCCCGCTGTTTCTTTGAACAGCGGGCATCATTTTAAAAAAATTTAATTTATTCAATTTGGTTACCACATAATGTCCAAAGAAATCCCTTTAAATGAACGAATTATTTTCGCCTTAGATGTCACTTCCCACGAAGAGGCCATGGCCTTGGTGGAACAATTAGACGCTGACATCAAATTTTTCAAGGTAGGCTTGCAACTCTTTCTATCGAGCTGGTTCAAGACGATTGACGCTATCATTGCTCGCGGCAACAAGGTCATGGTGGATCTCAAGTTTTTTGATATCCCGGAGACGGTCAAGCTCGCTGTTGATCAACTGAAAAATAGAGGGGTCTCCTTCGCCACAGTACACGGTAATGATCCGATCCTCCGGGCGGCGGTGCAGGACAAGGACAGCGCCCTGAAAATTCTCGCAGTCACCGTGCTCACCAGCTTTGACGAGGAAGATATGCGGGAAATGGGCATGACTGGGAGCATCAGAGATCTTGTTCTGCTGCGTTCCCGGAAGGCCTTAGAGATCGGCTGCGACGGGGTTGTTTCTTCCGCCTTAGAAGCAGAGCCGCTCCGCAAGGACTTGGGAAAGAATTTCCTGATTGTCACGCCGGGGATCAGGCCGGGAGCCAATGTGGATGATGGCTCAGATGACCAGAAACGCATAGCCACAGCGAAACAGGCCATCATCAATGGTGCGGATCATGTGGTCATTGGCAGGCCAATTCGTGACAGCAAAGACCCCATCGCCTTAATCCGGGATCTGCAACGGGAGATAGCTGAAGGGCTGGCGGAGCTGTAAATTAGGTAACATGGGGCAACATTGCCACAATTGCCAAGAAGCCCAAGAGGCGACCTCAGACTAATGGCACGACCTTAAGCGGAGGACCATAGGATTTACACCGCTTGTC
>CBDTVG010000009.1:0-16711 GCA_965363745.1 uncultured Candidatus Electrothrix sp.
CGATAGATGACTGTTCTTCGATGGTCAATAAAATGAACCAGCACCTCTTTCAGGTTCAGGATCTCCGGTTTATTATTGACAATACAGAGCATGATAATGCCGAAGCTTTTTTGCAGCGGTGTCATCTTGAACAGCTGATTGATGGTCACATCCGGGATCTCATCCTTTTTCAATTCCATGACGATCCGCATTCCCTGCCGATCCGACTCGTCACGCACCTCGGAGATAGAAGTGATCCGTTTTTCCTTAATCAGCACAGCTATTTTCTTAACCAGCTTGGCCTTATTCTGCTGAAAAGGAATTTCCGTGACAATGATGGACTCGCCGGTTTTTTTTCGTTTCTCCACATGAAGGCGGGCCCGCATGATAACCACGCCCCGTCCGGTTTCATAGGCTTCCCGAATCCCGGCCCGACCGCAAAGAAATCCCCCTGTGGGGAAATCCGGCCCGGTGATGATCTCCATCAGCTGATGCACGGAGAGGTTAGGGTCATTAACCAAAGCGATCAGACTGTCAATCACCTCGGTCAGATTATGAGGCGGAATCTTGGTGGCCATACCCACAGCGATTCCCTCTGAGCCGTTGATCAGAATATTGGGTATCTTTGAAGGCAGAACGGTCGGTTCCAACAGGGAGTTGTCATAGGTAGGAACAAAATCAACGGTATCTTTGTCAATATCGGTAACAAGTTCCTGATCCAGTTTGGTCATACGTGCTTCGGTATACCGCATGGCGGCTGGCGGATCACCGTCCATGGAGCCAAAGTTACCCTGACCGTCTACCAGAGGATAGCGCAGAGAAAAATCCTGGGCCATCCTGACCAAAGTGTCGTATACTGCAGAATCACCGTGGGGATGGTACTTACCAATAACATCACCGACAATACGGGCGGATTTCACATAAGGTCGATTATAGGTAGTGCCCAGTTCCCGCATGGCATACAGGGTTCGCCGATGCACCGGTTTCAGGCCGTCACGCACATCGGGCAACGCTCTGCCCACAATAACGGACATTGCGTAATCTAAGTAAGATTTGCGCAATTCCTTTTCAATATCAATAGAAGGGAGTTCGGGAAGATTGTTTTCCTGATCAGTTGCTGTTGTCATGCTTGTCTGCTTTCCTTGTTCATAATATTATCGCCTTTTCAACACGGCATAATGATACATAAAATATCCTGTTCACGATAGGTTAGTGAACCGCACAGCTTTTCAAGAACAAGCCGCCTGTAATCAAATCGGATAAAAACGTCCTTTTGGGAAAATCAACAGGCTGTCTCTGCGTTTCCGCTTATAATGAATCGTATTGATTCAAACATAAACTTTGATCTTTTTCATTAATTAAGTACGCAACCGGCACATTTTTACCCCTATCGAGATGTTCTTTTCTTCACCTTGGCGGTTTTACGTTGCTCCGCATCAAGAGTGTCTGTATTATTTATGCGGCCCGGCTGATACGCTTACACCGCAAAAACGCGTTGCGCCTCTTATTTTAATCGATCAACACAATCCTTATGCATTGCGATCTATTTTCACGCACCACAATTTTACGGCACCTGTTGTATGCTGTCTTTCTTTCGTTTTTCTGCGCATCCATTGTTTTCGCTGCAAAGAAAGAGACATCATATGGCGATCTGCCCAACGTGCGGTTCATCAAGAATTATGATGGAGATACAATCACCGTTGACCTGAAAGGCCAGCATCCTTTGTTTGGCGATGACATCTCCGTCAGAGTCGCCGGAATCGACACACCGGAAATTCGGGGCAAATGCGTACGGGAAAAAAACTTGGCCCGTGAAGCTAAAGAGCTGGCCGGACAACTTTTAGAGGATGCACGCATAATTCACTTGCAGAATGTCCGCAGAGGGAAATATTTTCGCATCGTCGCTGATATTCAGGCTGATGGCGTTGACATTGCCGAAGAATTGATGAACCAAGGATTGGCGGTACAGTATGACGGCGGGACAAAGACGTATGACTGGTGCCAGGGAAAACCGAAGAAAGGAACACGGGTCGAGAAAAAAGACGATGAAGAGGGTTGGTTGCAATGTTTGATCAACATTATTAAAATTTGTCTGAGCTGGTTGTGATTGCAGAAAAAAAAGCAGGCAAAGCCGCTCTTCCATTTAGACACTCCTCACTCTTCGAGGTCTTATCTCTTGGACTTTTCCTTGATGCTATATTGCTTTTTCTGTCAGCAATCACTATGGATAACGGAGTCTCATTTTGGATCTGCAGGTCGGTCGTCGGAGGGCATTGCGCTGGAATTCTGATCATTCTTCTCCGTAGAAAAGAATGCCTCACAATGCTTGACAAGGTATTTATCCTGTTAGGCTCCTTCCTGATAATTGCGACTTCTTTTTCAGGCTGTTATATTCTGGCCTTAATTTATTCTTCACATTAATCAAACAAAGAAAGATCATGGACAATAACGAAATCGAACAACTCATCACCAGCATGGCCGAAAAAGGCCGCAAGGCTGCCCGCAAACTGGCCGCCCTACCCACAGCGATAAAAAACGACATCCTGCTGGCCACAGCGGAGCAATTACAGGCGGAGCGGGAACATATCCGCACCGAGAACGAAAAAGATCTAGCCACAGGCCGAGAGAAGGGACTGGCCCCGGCTATGCTGGATCGACTGGAACTCAGCGACACGGTCATCGCCTCCATGATCCAAGGCCTGCTTGAGATTGCCGCCCTGCCCGATCCTGTGGGCGAGGTGGATGACATGAAACGCAGACCCAGCGGCATCACTGTGGGCAGGATGCGGGTGCCACTGGGAGTCGTGGGCATGATCTATGAATCTCGGCCCAACGTGACCATTGACGCAGCAGCTCTCTGTCTCAAGGCAGGCAACGGTGTCCTTTTGCGGGGTGGTTCCGAGGCTATTCATTCCAATCTGGCCTTGGCCGAGTTGCTGCAAAAAGTGCTGACCGATCATGGTGTGCCCAAGGAGACAGTGCAGGTCATTCCCGTCACGGACCGTTACGGGGTCAATGCCATGCTGGCTCAGGAAAAATTCATTGATGTCATCATCCCCAGAGGGGGCGAGGGGCTGATTCGTTTTGTCACGGAAAATTCAAGCATTCCAGTGCTCAAACATTATAAGGGCGTTTGCCATCTCTATATTGACGAGAGCGGCGACATCGACACCGGCATTCGAATCGCCATAAACGGTAAGACCCAGCGACCCGGAGTCTGTAACGCCTTGGAAGGAATGCTGGTCCACAAGGCCGTTGCTGATAAATTTCTACCAGCGGCGGCCAAAGAGCTGATGACCGCCGGAGTTGAACTGCTTGGTTGCGAACAGAGTTGTGCTCTGGTCCCGGAGATCACCCCGGCGAAGGATTCAGACTGGGGTACGGAATTTCTAGAATTAAAAATGACCGTCCGGGTGGTGGAGGATATGGACGAATCTATAGAATATATTGAGCAATACGGTTCCCAGCATACCGAGGTGATAGTCACCAAATCCTATGCCGCCAGTCAACGTTTTCTCCGTGAGGTGGACGCTTCAGCGGTTATGATCAACGCCTCCAGCCGCTTTAACGACGGCGGTCAATTCGGTCTCGGTGCGGAGATCGGCATTTCCACCACCAAGCTACACGCCTACGGCCCTATGGGGCTGGAAGAACTGACTACTAAGAAATTTGTGGTCTACGGTGAGGGCGAGGTTAGACAGTAACTACCAAATGGGGAAAAATAAAGAGAGGATCGGGCTTTTCGGCGGCACTTTTGACCCTGTTCATGCGGGGCATCTCGCCATAGCCGAGCGGGCCGCTCAACAGTTGCGGCTGGACAGAGTTATTTTCATCCCGGCGGCTGATCCTCCCCACAAGAAAAAACCGACAGCCTCCTACGGCCATCGAGTCGCCATGCTTGAAGCCGCCCTTGCCGAAAACGAGAACGGAGATAGGGAATCAGCCAGAGTAGGACAGGGACGATTCGACATTTCCCTGCTGGAGTCTGAACTCCCCGTGCCTTCCTACACGGTCGACACACTTTTAGAGCTGAGAAGGCGGCTTGCCTGGCACAGTACGTTTTACTTTATCATAGGTGCGGACTCCCTGCTGGAACTGCGCCTATGGTATCGCTATCAGGACTTGATTCGCCTGACCGGCTTTATTGTTGTTTCCCGACCGGGCATTTCTGTTGCGGCCATGCGCCGAGCTGTTGAACAACTTCCCGGCCCTTTTCTGCCTGACGCATCCGGGCAACTATGGCGTTGCGCCAATAAATCAGAGAAATCTGAGGGATCAGAAATCGTTCTTGTTAGCAACACCCTCTCGCATAATATTTCCTCATCGGCTGTCCGCAGGCAATTACGCAACGAAGAGCAGCCGAATGTCCTGCCTGTCCGGGTGTTGCGATATATTATGCAACAAGGATTGTACAGGTCGCACAGAGCAATCGCCTGAACTTACTCAAAAACATCAAGATTTTTGACTTTGAGTGTTCTGGTTGTTGTTTGGTCCGACCAATTCCAAGCAGTGCATTCCAAGGTATAATCTCGCACGGAGCTTGAAATATAGCCGTTTTTGCAATCTATTCCTCGCCAATTATTTCCATTTATATTTGTGGAGATAAAACCCGTCGGGGGAACCATATTCTCGCTGTCCGGTGTGTAGCTCTTCTGCTCCACAACTTCATATCTTTTCCGCTTGTGTCTATAATAATTCCTTGCGGAAGGGTTATCCACATTTCTCTGGCAAAACAAGTTGGCTGTGCTCTTCAACTCTATTTTTTTCACCCCTTGAGGATCATCAACCTTGCACAGAGTGAAGTAGGTTTTACCTTCCTTAAGATCAGCCTGTTTGTTTTCTTCCTTTACCACATAGTGCTCTTTGGTATCAGGAATTTCAATATCCCATTGCACATTCGGTGCGGTTTGGTCATCAGTCGGCCTGATCACTTTATTGTTGTGGACGCCGCATCCTGAGACACCTATTATGATCATGAAAAAAAGTAATTTTCCGCATACAGGACGCAGGCGGTTTGGTAGCTGTAACTCTTTCATGCTTTTCCTCCTTTACAAGCCTTTAATCACTGAAGCTGTCAGCGTACAGTTTTTCAATAGCCTCTTTACCGTCATCACTCAAATAACGGGTGCCGGAACCGACATAGGTATCAAAGGCTATTTTCGGACTTTCCTCCTCCTTCCAACCATCCTCCTTCCAACCGAACCAACCCTTGCGATTTTGATCGTAAACATGCAGGGGGCGGTTGAACAACTTGGCAAGCTCCACAGCCCAGCCGGTTCCGCCCTTGACGGAATTATCATCAAGAATAGTTCCGACAACAAACACCTGATGTCCCTTATTGACCATATGAAAGATAGCCTGAAGCACCCGCCGAATTTTTTCTGTTTCATAATAGGTGCGGTTCATCATTCTGGAGGCTATCTCCATACTGATGTCACCACGTTGAAGATCTTCCTCAGTCAAAGAAACCGCATTGCGATCACGGTTGAGACGATGCCCTTCAAAGGTAAAAATAATCTCATCAGTGCCATATTTTTCCGCCAATTCCCCAAAAACTGTTTCCGCACCCTTGAGGCCGCCATGGTACAATGTACACTCTTCCGCCTTCATCATATGTCACCTTTATTTGAATTACGATTATGCAGTATGTTTACTGTGTTTTATTTTTTAAGTATGCGCAATGGGTTATGCTTCTCCTGAATTAAACCGTATCACCTTGTCCCAATGAATTTCTCCGGTCGCATCACAAAACATTTCCATAAATTCAAGGGAAAACCGATTAACCACCTTGGCGTATTCTTCAAGAAATTGCTCGTTATTTTCTTTCGATTTATGCCCAAACGGCTCAATAAGCTCGGTGTAGAGGCAATCATCTCCTGAAATGAATGTCCAGAAGCGTTGACCACAGAGTTTCAGATATTCACCTTTATCAGGCTTATTGTCTTTACCGTAACAACAACCGTTCACAGCGATAACATTTGGAGATGAAACGATATTTGTTCCGAGGATTTTCTTCGCTTTACGAAAATTATCTTTCATTCGCTTGATCTGGCTGGAATTCCCCCAATTAGGCCCGGATTTTACAGAAACTATATATTTAGCACTGTCTTTTTCAAATTCCAGATCAATGCCTTCGGCGGAAGATTTACTCCCGTGATAAACATAGCCGCATACATACACAGCCAATCCTTCCAAAAAAGCTCCGAATAGCGTTTCTTCCTGCGAAGATAGATAGGCATCAAGGATTGTTTGTATGAAATCTCCGGCGGTCGTAATATGTTTTACTTTAAAGAGATAGGGATTCTTACGTTTAAGTACCGCCGTCAACTTGAGCTTTTTTAATTTTTCTATCCTATTGCGATGAAACTCCGGTATATTTCGCTCCACGTATAATGCCAGTGTTTTCCGGGGAATTTGTCGCATATTCCGCTTTATCCTCACAGATTCTGTATTGGTGATGGGCAATCCTTTCTTTTGCCAACTGACAGTATTCCGGCAGGATATCAATCCCCACGGAATTTCTGTTTAAATTTTGCGCTACCTCCGCCGTGGTTCCTGAGCCGGAAAAAGGATCAAGCACCCAATCATGTTCTTTGGTGAATAATTTAATAAACCAGTCAGGAAGAGCCTTGGGAAACGCCGCACTATGCTTTTTATTGTTACATTCAGTCGCAAAATGCAACACATTGGCGGGGTATGCCATGTCACGATCTTTCCAGTTTGAAATTTTTTTACCAAAACCGCTCTTTACTTTTGATTCATCACGGGTGCGATCCGTATCGCTGAGTTTCTTCAACCGGGTCTTGGCCCAGTCGCCCATAGGCACCATGACTTCATCCTGGTACATATTGAACTTCCTTGACTTATTAAACTGAAGACATCGCTCCCACGCATCCCTAAAACGGTTGGGCCATTTGCCGGGAAAACAGTTTTTTTTATGCCAAATAAATTCCTCCGTCCACAGCCATCCCTCTTTACGCAACGCCTGGATCAGCTCAAGGACATAGGTATGACGTTCGCCGTTAACCACCTTTTCCTTTATGTTGAGAATAAAGGTTCCGTCGGTTTTAAGAACTCGCAAAAATTCTTTGGCCCTCGGCAAAAACCAGTCAACATATTCATCAGGCTTAATCCCGCCGTATGTTTTGCTTCTACTGTCCGCATAAGGCGGTGAGGTAACAATCAGGTCGAAAAAATTATCAGGATACTGTTGCAAAATCTCCAAACAGTCACCATCTATAATCTTTGTTTCCACTTGCATTGGTTCCCTTTTCATCATGTGTCCCGCTTCCCGTTGCCGAACATCCTTTCCTCGACAATTTCGCAAACCAGATGCTCAATCCAGAGATGCACTTCCTGAATACGAGCCGTGGAGTCCGCTGGCACATTGAGAAGTAAATCGCTGTACTGCGCCACCCCATTTTCTGGTATAACCAAGCCGCCAGTCAGAGCGGCTGTTTTCAGCCCCATTTCCCTAGCGACGGCAACAGCCTGAACTACATTGGCCGAAGTACCAGAGGTGGTGATCCCCAAGACCAAATCTCCGGGTTTACCCAGTGCCTGCACCTGTTTGACAAAAATTAGGTCATAGGAAAAATCATTACCCACCGCCGTCAGAATCGAGGTGTCCGTGGTCAAAGCGATAGCAGGCAGAGGAGCCCGATTGAACAGGAAGCGGTTGACAAACTCCGCCGCCATATGTTGAGCGTCCGCCGCACTGCCGCCGTTGCCGAAGATAAGCAGCTTACCGCCGTTCTGGAAGGTGTCGATAATCTGTTCCGCCAATGCAATGATCTTGCCGGAGGATTCGTCGGCAAAGGCATCTTTGGCTTTTTTTGAGGCGGCAAGGCTGGCCGCTATGAACGTGTCCATAATTATACGGGTTATGTGGATCAGGGGCGGTTAAATGAAAAAGCGTTTTCGCACCCGGAAGCACGAAAACGCCTTTTTATATCAGTTTTAATCGCAATGCGACAACCTAGGTCAGACAAGCTGGCTCATAATATTTTCAGAAATATCATTGATCGCCTTGGACCCGTCCACGGAGATAATCTTGGCACCGCTTTTGCTCTTGAAATAGTTGACAGCGGCCATAGTACCGGTGGTGTCATCATAATAAATATCATGGCGTTTACCGATAGCCACCGCATCCTGATCATCATCTCGCATGCTCAATTCGCCGCCGCAGACCCGACAAACCAGTTTGCCGTCTTTCTCCACCGGCTTGATAGCGTCAAAGGCGATGTGGTTGGGATGGTTATTGTCGTTGGCGCAAAGACGACGTCCCATGATTCGCTCCTTGGCAATCTCGCGGTCAAGTTCGATTTCAACGACATCGTCAAGGCCCATACCGGATTCAGTCAAGGCCTTATCTAAAGCTTCGGCCTGAGCCAGAGAACGGGGAAAACCATCCAAGAGCCAGCCTGTTTTTTTAGATTTACCAAGGGTCTCAAGCACCATGGGGATGGTGATCTCATCAGGAACCAAATCGCCCTTGTCAATATATTCTTTGGCTTTTTTACCGAGTTCGGTGCCACCCTTGATGTGCTCACGAAAAATAGCACCGGATTCAATGTGGGCCATGCCATATTTTTCTTTAACAATAGCGCCTTGAGTGCCTTTACCGCTGCCGTTTGGTCCGAAGGTAAGAATGTTCATAACCGACTCCTTGAAAGATAAATTAAAATAAAAAATATTGTCAACAGAGTCAACAAACAGTTGACTGTAAAAACGAAATTAATTGCCTTGAACAAACCTTTTTACATAGTGGCCCGCCATTCAAAATGAGGACTATAACGCACTTGCAACTGTTATGCCATGAAAAATGTCGTTCTTACCGTTCTCTTATACTTTTGACAACAGCGTGTAAAGAGGGTAAGAATGAATGCGATATTTACGGATCTTTTTATATGATATTCACGAGATGATTGAATAACTATTAATACTTTCAAAAATAGATAATTATGAAAACAGTAAACGTGGGGCTTATCGGCTTCGGCACAGTGGGAAGCGGTCTGGCTGAGGTGCTTCTTTCTCAACAGGAACGACTTGCGCAACGCAGCGGTTTATCCATTCGTTTGGCCAAGGTCGCGAATATTTCGATCTCTGCGTTGCCGCCCCAATTTGCGGACACCGAATTGACGGATGATCCAACGGCTTTGATCAATGATCCGAATATTGATATTGTGGTCGAGCTGATCGGCGGCATCCAGCCCGCCAAGACCTTTGTCATGAACGCCATCGCGGCGGGTAAGCATGTGGTGACCGCCAACAAGGCCCTGCTTTCTCAGGAAGGCAAGGAAATTTTTGCGGCAGCGGCGGCAAAAGGCGTGGAAGTCGGCTTTGAGGCCAGTGTGGGCGGCGGCATCCCGATCATCAAGGCCCTGAAGGAAGGTCTGGTCGCCAACAAGATCCTCTCCATTATGGGCATCCTCAACGGCACGGCCAACTACATCCTTACCCGGATGACCGACGAGGGCAGCGACTTTGCCGATGTGCTCAAGGACGCACAGGAACTGGGATTCGCCGAAGCCGACCCGACCTATGACATCGAGGGCATCGACACGGCCCATAAGCTGGCCATCCTCATGACCATGGCCTACGGCATGAACATCACCCATAACGAGGTTGTCACGGAAGGCATCAGCGGAATAGAGCCGGTGGATATCGACTTCGCCCGTGAGTTCGGCTGCCGGATCAAGCTGCTGGCTGTCAGCCGTAACCACGACGAGCATGTCGAGGCAAGAGTGCATCCGACCATGGTGCCGGAATCGCACCTGCTGGCCTCCATCAGCGGGGCTTATAATGCAGTACATTTCAGCGGCGATACGGTGGGTAATGTGTTGCTCTATGGCCAGGGAGCCGGGAAAATGCCCACAGGTTCAGCCGTCGCAGCAGACGTTGTCGACATTGCCCGAAATATCGCAGCGGGGTCAGTAGGGCGGGTGCCCTCGCTCTCCTATCTACCAGAAAATATCAAGGATCGGGCAATCACTCCGATTGACATGCTGTCCTGTCCCTATTATTTCCGTATCACCGCCTTAGATAAACCAGGCGTGCTGGCGGCTGTCGCCGTGATCTTGAGCAAACACAGCATCAGCATTGAGTCAGTCATCCAGAAAGGACGGGAGGAACACGAGCCGGTCTCTATTGTTATGCAGACTCACACCGCAGTCGAGTCCTCGGTCTCCGCCGCCTTGGCTGAGATTGACGCTTTGGAAGCTGTCACCGCGCCCACGGTGCGGATTAGGATGTTGGAGGAGGAGTAAACGGTTTATTGCACGGGGTGTTATCCCGTGCTAATCTATATACCCCCTTTGGGGTATGGCGAATCCGCAACCCCAAAGCTCACCTCCCGGAACACAGCACTATAAATCGTCAGAAATACCCTCTACAAACAAAGCTGTTCAGCAATCTCAGCAGCAATCCGCTCATACTCCTGTCGACCAAACCAATGCAGTTCCTTATTTCTTCTAAACCAAGTCATCTGCCGCTTGGCATATCTTCTCGTATCCCGAACCAGATATTCCAACATTTCCGCATGAGTCCATGTACCAGAAAGCAAACTATTTACATGCTTATAGCCAATGGCCTGCATAGACGGCAACTCCGGCGAGTAGCCCAGCGTGCGCAATCGCTCCACTTCCTCAATCAAGCCCTGTTCCAGCATAATCGAACTGCGTTGCTCAATCCGCTGATACAACTCTTCCCGCTCACAATCCAAGGCTATCTGAAAAACCCTTGCAAATTCGGTGCTATGTCCTGTTATTTGTCGTTTTTCCTGCTGTTCCGCTATCAGCTCAGTCCAGGTTCTCCCGGAAATCTGGTAAATTTCTAAACCACGCAGCAGGCGTTGGGTGTCGTTTTCATGAATTTTCGCCCCAGCCCCAGAATCAATCTTGCATAGCTCGGCATGGAGGGCCGCCCTGCCCTCCCGTTCCATACGTTGGCGCAACTGTTTGCGAATCTCCTTGTCCGCAGGCAGGGCAGAAAATAATCCTTCAAAGAGAGCCTTGAGATAGAGACCGGTGCCTCCGGTGAGCAACACTGTTCGCTGCCGCGAGGCGACCGCTTCAATTGCGGCTAAGGCATCGCTGACAAAACGGGCCGCATCGTATTGTTCATTCGGATTAATAATATCAATGAGATGGTGGGGAACCTGGGCCTGCTCTTGCGGGCTGGGTTTGGCCGTGCCGATGTCCATGTGCCGATAGACCTGCATGGAATCCATGCTGACGATTTCACAGTCAAAGCGTTGCACAAGCTGCAAAGAAAGAGCGGTTTTACCGACAGCGGTGGGGCCGACCAAAACGATGATCGGGCATTCTATGATTTTTTTGCCTGGTTTCAATATTCTTTCTCTGTACCTGAAAAGCAAAGCAGCGGACTCAGGCGTTTCGTCATTTTAGGGCCGATACCCTTGATACGGATGAAGTCTTCCGGCCCGCCGATGTCGCCTTGGCTTTCCCGGAAGGCAATAATCTTTTCCGCCAACTTAGGGCCGATGCCCCGTAGCATGGTCAAGGTATGATGGTCAGCCCGGTTCACCGGGAGAGGCAGATTGAAGAACAGGGCCAGTTCCGGCGGTGTCTCCGCACAGGCCAGATCAGGTGTTATCATTGTCAACGCAGGCAAGGCGGAAATTTCATCCCGCCCTGCCTCGGCTTGAAGAACACGAAGTATTTTCGGGCCTGTTCGCTCTGTTGATGAGGATAACAAAAAATAGGAACTTGCCCGCAAATCCGGCTCAGGCGTATACCGGCCCACAGCCAGAATAATCGCTCCTAAAATAATGAGCACGGGAAGACGGAGGTCGTTGATCGGTTTATCGCCGTCTCGCCTTGCCACGCCTTCCCTTTCTCTTTGTTGCTTGAAATTGAAGAAAATTTACAGATTGATGTAGTGCTGAATCATCTCAACGGCATTCGGTGCGTCCCATTCGGCGGGGCCGATAAATTTTTCCCGAATTATGCCCTGTTTGTCAATGATAAAAGTTTCAGGCACCCCGGTGAGCCCGTATTGAGAACCGATCAGGTTTTCCTGATCAATAAGGACGGGAATGGTAATGTCGAGTTTTTCAACAAAGGCACCTGCGATTGCGGGGTCGTCTCTATTAAGAACGGCCAGCATCTTGAATTGATCTTTCGGCAAGGCTGTGTACAGATTTTGCATGGAGGGCATCTCCTTGACACAGGGAGGACACCACGTCGCCCAGAAATTGAGAAAGACCACCTGCCCTTGCAGCTCCGACAACGTCCATGTTTTTCCCTCTAAATCAACAAGGGTGAAATCCGGTGCCGGTTTGTCGATAGCCGTCTCCAGTGCATTGTTTTCTTGCTCCTGTTCCTGGCCGCAGGCAGAGAGAAAAAAGGTCAGGCAAAGCACCGCCATGAGTACAACGAATGAATTTTTCATATATAAATACCAGATGGATTGATTATCCCTCTTGTTGCGCATCCTTCATCAGCTTGTAGTTAATCGCATCCTCAAGAGCCTGCCAACTGGCCTCAATAATATTCAAGGATACGCCCACCGTGCCCCATTGGCTGTCGGCATCTTTGCTTTCCACCAACACCCGCACCTTGGCTCCGGTGCCGTGTTCGCCGGACAGCACCCGCACCTTATAGTCAATCAGTTCCATCTCCTCAAGGCGGGGATAAAAACGGAGCAGAGCCTTGCGCATGGCCTTGTCCAAGGCGTTGACCGGGCCGTCACCCAAGGAGGCGGTATGCGCTTCCTGGCCGTCTACAGTCAGGCGGATAGTGGCCTCGGTGACTGAGGCGGCATCCATTTTGTATTTATTGCTCATCACCCTGAAGCCTTCCAAGGTGAAAAAGCGGCGTTTAATGCCCATGGCCTGACGCATGAGCAACTCAAAACTGGCCTCAGCCCCTTCGTACTGAAAACCCTGATTCTCCAGCTCTTTGAGTTCCTGAATTATTTGCGCCATAGCCGGATCATCGGCCTTCAGGTTCAAGCCGTACTTCACCGCCTTGTGCATGACATTGGATTTGCCCGCCTGATCAGAGATCAAAATGCGGCGGACATTGCCCACCTTTTCCGGCTCAATATGCTCGTAGGTCAGCGGATTACGTTGCACCGCGCTGACATGAATGCCGCCTTTATGGGCGAAAGCGGATTCCCCCACATAGGGCTGGTAGCGGTTATGGGGCAGGTTGGCCAGCTCATTGATCAGGCGGGAAGTGGTATACAGTTTATCAATGTTCTTGCCAACCTCCGCCTCAAGACCCATCTTGGAGATCACCGCCGGAATGATGGAGGTCAGGTTGGCGTTGCCGCAACGTTCGCCGTAGCCGTTGATGGTGCCCTGCACCTGAGTACACCCTAAAGAGATTCCCAGCAGGGCATTGGCCACAGCGGTCTCTGAGTCATTATGGGGATGGATACCGATCTTGGCAGTGCTCCCCTGCTCTTCCAAAAACTGTTTGACTCGCTCAATGATTGGCGTGATTTCATGGGGTAGCGTGCCGCCGTTGGTGTCGCAAAGGGCCAGCGTTTCTGCTCCGCCTTTGACGGCCCGGCCCAAGGTTGCCAAGCAGTATTCCCGGTTGTTCTTGAATCCGTCAAAAAAATGCTCGGCATCATAGATCAGGTGCTTGACTTGGGGCCGCAAATAGGCCAACGAGTCCTCAATGATCAGCAGATTATCTTCCAATTCGATGCGCAAGGCATCATGAACATGAATATCCCAGCTCTTGCCAAAAATGGTGATTGTCGGAGTTTTCGCATCCAGCAGAGCCTGAAGATTAGGATCTTTGTCCGCCGGGTTCTGAAAATGACGGGTCGCCCCGAATGCGCTGAGACATGCATGTTTGAGCTGCACGCCCTTCATCCGTTCAAAATACTCCACAGCCAGCGGATTGGAGCCGGGCCAGCCGCCTTCGATAAAATCAATGCCGAGCTTGTCTAACTTCTTGGTGATTTTTATTTTGTCATCAACCGACAGGTTAAAGTTCTCGGCTTGGGTTCCGTCCCGGAGAGTGGTGTCGTAAAATTCTATTGTTTGTGTCATATTTTTATCCCTTTATTGTACGGGTATATCTTTTCATAAAAGCACAGAGACGTATCATACAACAGCTATGACGAAATGCAATTATTTAACGCCTGCAAACTTTGGCCAAGGTTGATCAGCGAGCAGAGGAAAGAGAGAGGAAGTTGCGAGATTTTCAGTTGCTTTTGCAGAAGCGAGGTGGTAACTTTTCTTGACCTAATGTTGGACAATTGGCGAGATTATCGCAAATAATCAGGAATAGCTGTTCCGGTGGATTGGTGGATGTGCTGGAGGTCGGCTCGTAGTTCGTAATGTCGATTTGCCGATCATGCAGTCACTACGGAGTTTACTTGGTACATAAAAGGAAATATCATGCGTGCTTTTCGAGAATGGACCTTAGCAGAATTGGACAGAACGTTTCAGCTCACCGTTCTTGACACCAGTCCTGTTTTACAAAGCTGGATGGACGGACAGGCGGAAATTTCTCCTTTTGAACACGAGGCGTTGTGTTCTTTCCAGAGCCTGCTGAAAGCCCATGTCTATGACTGGAACGAGACCGAGCTGGCCTATAATTTTATCGGCCCGGTAATGGCCCTTGGAAAATTCAGCACCAAAGAGTTCAATTTTTTCGCAGAACGCACCCTGAGCGGTACGGTTGATGATGTTGAAATGACAGGAAAGCCGGACGGAATAATCGCTTCCGGTTTTCGTGAGCCGCAGCAGCCTTATTTCTGCCTTCAGGAATATAAGAAAGAAAAAGATCCGAACGGCGATCCGGTCGCGCAGCTGATTGCGGCCATGCTGGTCGCTCAGGAGGTGAATCAGCACCGACTGCCGGTGTACGGTTGCTACGTTAAAGGAGAAGTGTGGCATTTTCTCACTCTTCAAGAGCGTTCTTATGCAATCAGTCAAGGATACCTAGCCTCACGTCAGGCTGATCTTTCTGATATATTTCGTATTCTGAAAAGTCTTAAAGCGATTATTACTGCATTTATTGCTGAAGCATGACTCGCTGCAATAGAGGAGCACGCCCTTCATCTGCTCAAAATACTCCACAGCCAGCGGATTGGAGCCGGGCCAGCCGCCTTCGATAAAATCAATGCCGAGCTTGTCTAACTTCTTGGTGATTTTTATTTTGTCATCAACCGACAGGTTAAAGTTCTCGGCTTGGGTTCCGTCCCGGAGAGTGGTGTCGTAAAATTCTATTGTTTGTGTCATATTTTTATCCCTTTATTGTACGGGTATATCTTTTCATAAAAGCACAGAGACGTATCATACAACAGCTATGACGAAATGCAATTATTTATCAAATTCAGGACATGTGTGTTCTGCTATCTGTTGAACCCTGTCTCTGAACGCCTTGATCCAATCAATAATAGTTACAGGTCGTTCTTGCCCGGAAATGTTGATGGATTCAGGTTTAAGGTAAAGCCTCGCCGAAACAAATAAATTGATAAGATCGTCATCGGTGAGTTGAAGCAACAAATCGACTAAAAACTTTCTACCTTCCTCGGAAATTTGTATATTCGCCTCTTCGCCAGTCCATTCATAGTAATTTATTTGAGTGATGCATTGTTTTTTATCAGACCAGATAGGTGCTTTCAAAAAACCATGTAGACTGGCTGTGCTTGTTTGCCGTTGATCTTTAATGTAACCATGACCGAAGCTGAAACCTAAGTCTTGAATCATTATCATAGGGTTTCCGCATTTTTCATTTTTCTTTCTTCCTTTATCTTTACAAACAAGTCTCTGTTGCTCTGGTTTATTATCAGCGTGTTGTATAAAAGCAGCCAGCAATGCCAATGCTTCGTGCTGAATGCGTGCTGGGTTATTCTTGTTGACCAACTTCTTAAACTCACTCCACGACCATCCCTGATGTGATTCCAATTCAATCTTGTCGTAAGGAGCTTTAAATTCTATAACAGCAGTTTCAAAAATGAGATTTTGAACTCTTGGCTTGGAGAGAGCTTGAATGTATTTTTTATCACGCCCACTAATTGTCTCACCTTGAGCCTGCCTAGCTTTTGCGAAAAAACCGCGAAGATAATCCCAAGGCTTTTGGGGGCAATTGGAACAATTAATTCTAACGGGATATATTGAATCTGATGGAAAGCCAAGCATCCAAAACAAGCGTGTACTTAAAATTTCACCGAAAATTCCGTCATTTCTTTCACCTGTGTCAAGATTTTCATATTTGACTTTAAAACTGTTACCCTCCTTATCAAGGCACCAAAATTTCGGTGTTTTGCCATTAGGAGGATCTGTCAAGTCTGGTTCCTGAAACGAACATTCAACCGTTTCATTATAAGAAAATTGTTTCCAACTCTTCTTTTGTATCGGACCATCCAACCTTATATTATTTGGACAAATGTCACTTAACCATGAAATGGACTTGTTTAAATACTCTGTTCGTTCGTCTTCCGAATCTGGAGTAAGCTTTTTTGATAACGCAAAGCTATTATAGAAAAAAATAATATACGCTGTTATAAGTAGAGTAGCCTGAATTTTTTTCCCCACCATCACTGTATTTCCTCATTGATTAAATTTACTGAAGGTTTCTTTTTTATACATCTCTCGCTTGCTGTAGTCAATTCAACCTTTGAAAATTGAGGAGAGTTGAGAGATCAGGCCGCAAATGCTTTCGAGCCGTCAGCTTTCCGCAGCTTTGTCTTTCTTTTGCTGTTGACAAAAACAGCCTCGATTTCTACGATGAATGTCTGG
>CBDTVG010000010.1:0-16078 GCA_965363745.1 uncultured Candidatus Electrothrix sp.
GGTTATCGCTTCCCGGAAATAGGTGTCTGTCGCGCTGTCCAGAAGCGGAAGCTTCTGGCTGGGGGACAGAAACAGCAGGATTGCAATTGCTATTTCGACAATGGACAGGATCGCTTTTTGGGCTATTGCGGTTTTCAATTTTCAACAACTTCTATTTACCAAAATTACACACCGGATACTGACAATGTTTACAGTTGCGGCACAGTCCCCCGTGTCCCATTTCGGCGAATTGCTCCCGACCAACGGGCTCACCGGTAAGGATACGCGGCAAAATAAGGTCAAATACGGTGATCTTGTGAAACATCCCGCAGGCTGGCATACCGATAACGGGCACTTCACCGATTCGGCCCACAAGGAACATGGCACCGGGCAGAACCGGGGTGCCGTACACCGTGTCCGCAGCACCTGCCTCCCGAATGCCGATTCGAGTCACATCATCCGGATCAACAGACATGCCGCCGGAAGTAATAATTAAATTCGCCCCAGCGGCAAGACATAGCCGGATTTCATCGGCGATCCGGGTTGCGTCATCAGGCGCAAGTCCGACCCTAATGACCTCTGATCCCAAGGCCGATATCTTGTCACGTAGCACCCGCTCAAATTTATCCTCAATTCTGCCATAATAAACTTCGCTTCCGGTGATGACCAAGCCCGCCTTGACCTTTGCCAAGGGCAACACCTGAACAATTTTTTCACCCGCCTCGGCAATGGCCACGGCTTCCGCAATCAAACTTCGTTCGCCCACCAAGGGAATCAAACGGCTGGCCGCCACCTGCTCACCCTTTTTCACCGGAGTATACGTATGGAGCGTAGAACACATGACCTCGCCCAGCAAATTAAAGCGCAACAGGGCGGCCTTATTTATTTTCAGCAACCCGTCACAGGCGGCTCTGATTGAAATTTTGCCCTCTGTCACTGTGTCAGAATACTCAACGCCCTTGCCTGCGAGAGCTGCGGCCATCAGGCGGGCGGCTTCATTTTCATGAATTTCGTTTTCAGTCAGTTCGAGGACATAGATATGTTCTTTACCGAGACGACGCAGGTGCTCAATATCCTCCGAGCGCAGAATATGCCCTTTCTTAAAGGCGCAACCTTTGAATTCATCCTGGATAATTTCCGTTATATCATGGGGCAACACCATGCCCACAGCCTGATCAACCGGTATACGTTTTTTCATGTTTTCCGCAGTTCCTGTTTTGTTTTGCTGTCAGCTAAATATTTTTCTGGTACTATAGGGCTGACAATAGAATTATTTGCGACGATAATACTCATATTATCTTACAACTTTCCAAAATTTCGTCAATCCTGAAGACCCCGACTGCCAAACTCAACTTGGAAAAATCATGATCAAACAAGAACTTCTTGATATTATCGCCTGTCCCAAGTGCAAAGGTGCCATCCTGCTCAATGAAGAAAAAACGGAACTTATCTGCCATGCTTGCCAGTTGGCCTATGAAATCAGGGATGATATACCCATCATGCTTATTGATGAATCAAGACCGTTTTCCGAAAAATAACCTTCCTGAATCCGGCCTGTTAACTCTGTTATATAAACCTTATGGATCTCCTTCCCCTGCCGCAGGCCTTCAAAACCTGGCTCGCTTATTTTCCGCACGACCTCAGTCTCTATAATTTTGGGCCGCGCCTTACGGTTATCTTTGTCTATATTATTCTGAGCAAGGCTGTGGATATCTTTATTAGCAAAGTGTTGCTCAGGATAGCGATTCGTACCAGCTTTGATGTGGATGAATATATTGTCAGGATTATTCATCGTCCCGCCTGTATCTCTGTTTTTTTGTTAGGTGTTCTCCATGCATCCCTGATAGATCCGCCGTTTTCGTCACCTTGGGACATGGTGATACCCAATGTGATTAAAACAGTTGTTTTGGCGGTATGGTGGTTTTCCCTTATTCGGGAAATCACGATTATGAACGAGAGCAACGCCGGTTGGGCCTTGAAGAAATTCGACAAGACCCGCTTCTACATGCTCAAGAACATTTCTCGAATTTTCCTGCTCTTTATCGGCATCTTGTGGGCCTTAATTATCTGGGATGTAAATCTGACCCCTCTGTTTGCCTCAGCGGGTATTGTCGGTATAGCCATCGCTTTGGCGGCCAAGGACACCCTAGCCAATTTTTTCGGCGGCATAGCCCTGTTTATTGACGCGGCCTATCGAGTGGGGGATTACATTATTTTGGACAGCGGCGAACGGGGCGAAGTGGTGGAAGTGGGTATTCGGTCAACCAAAATAAGGACCAGAGATGATGTGATGATCACCATCCCTAACTCCATCATGTCCACGACCAAGATCATTAACCAGTCGGCTCCTGAAACCAGCTATCGAATCCGTATTGACGTTGCGGTAAGCTATGCCAGCAAGCTGAGAATTGTGGAAAAGGCTCTGCTCCGGGTGGCGACGGAAAATACTGCTTTGGCGGAAAAACCCGAACCGAGGGTGCGGATGCGCCGCTTTGGTGATTCAGGCATTCACCTTCAGCTGTTGGTCTGGGTGCGGGATCCGGCAGAACGGGGCCTGCAAACCCATAACCTGATCAAAATGATCCACAGCGCATTCCAAGATCAGGAGATTGAAATACCATTTCCTCAGCGGGATGTGCATTTCAAACAGCCACAATTTAACAGCGAGTTACACTCTATACCTGCTGAAAAACATGATGTCTGATAAGGATACCGTTCATATAACAATTGTGTTTTACACCTCAGCCCTCTGACCGCGTTGCCTGTTGGTAGGCCGTGAGCTGACTAAATTGGAACAAAAAATTTTTCAACTTCGAATTGAGAAAATTGACATCCTAACCCATCCGGGCAAGGCGTTGCGGCAACGGGTCAGGATTATTCCCACCCTGCGAGCCGGAAACCGTAACTTGAGCGGCATCTTTCTCAGCTCAGCAAAAATACGACAATTTGTTTGTCAGGCTTTGGGCACCGCAGATGAGGGGTGACATGATCTTTGATTTGAGGTAACTTAATTTTTGCAGTACAAGTTGATGTTTACACATCATACCGCTGCATGAGTCATTGCGTCACAAACAAAATCGTTCAATTCGGCATTCCGAGTTATGCTCACATCGCTTGAACCTTCGCCATAAATGAAAATAACAGTATGAAATTAAAATCCGTTATTGCGGCAATCCTGACCTACACAGCCTGCGTATTCTGTTTTTGCCTCTTCGCATCCTGTGCGAATGCTGTTTCCTCAGATCCGTTGCGAATTTTCGTCTCCATCGCCCCTGAAAAATGGCTGGTCGAACAGTTGGGCGGCGATCTGGTAGAAGTCGGTGTCCTTTTGGATAAGGGGCAGGAACCGCATGTCTATCAACCCTCGCCTGAGAAGCTGACTGCGCTGTTTCGCTCCAGCCTGTATTTCACGACAGGCATGGAATTTGAAAAAAAGATCAGTCAGAAGATAAAATCCAGTGCCGGGGTGAAAATAGTTGACGTTACAGGCGGTATTAAAAGAATTCCTATGAGTAGGCCTGAGCAAGATCACCACAAAAAAAAGGAAGAGCATACAGCGCAATCTCTTCATCACCATGACGGTCTTGATCCCCATATTTGGCTTAACCCGTTAAATCTGCGACAGATGGCCTCAAACATGGTGACAGCGATGATCGCAGCTGACCCGAACAGCGCCAACGCCTACCGGCGGAATCAGCAGGGTGTCCGCAAAAATCTTGAGAGGTTACATCAGGAACTCAGTAAGCAGCTCGCTCCTTTTCAGGGGATGGCTTTTTTTGTTTTCCATCCCGCCTTCGGTTACTTCGCACACGCTTACGGGTTGCGTCAGGAATCAGTGGCAATTGAAGGTAAATCGCCCACGCCAAAACAGCTCTACGCCCTTGTGAAACGAGCGAGAGCGGACAAGGTGAAGGTACTTTTTGTCCAGCCCCAATTTGACCGAAAAACTGCTGAGACTGTGGCCCGTGCCATTGGTGGCAAAATCGTGGAACTTGATCCGCTTGCCGAAGATGCGGAAAAAAATCTGCGTTTGATGACCCAGCGGATACGATGCTCCCTAGCTGATCAACAAGCTGTTCAGCAGGCAGCGGGCTTCTGATTCCTATGAAAGATATCGTTGTTCAAATCAAAGATCTTAGTTTCGCCTATGATGACGTGCAGGTGCTCACAGATGTTAATTTGGACATCCTTTCGTTGGACTCAGCCTGTATTGTCGGGCCGAACGGCGGTGGAAAAACCACGCTGATCAAACTGATCCTCGGTTTATTGACACCAGATCAGGGAACGATTCTTATCTACGGAAGGCCGGTGGAGAAGGAACGGATGCGGATAGGATATGTACCTCAGTATGCTCATTATGATGCTCGGTTTCCTATTTCCTCGTTGGAGGTGGTTCGCATGGGACGGCTGGGCGGCTCAATCAGTGGCCGTTATACCCCGCAGGATAAAAAAGCTGCTTTGGAAGCCCTTGATGCGGTCAATCTGGCGGATCTCGCCAAACGCCCGTTCTCTGATCTTTCCGGGGGCCAGCGACAGCGGGTTTTTATCGCCCGCGCACTGGCATCAGGCGGAGATATCCTAATTCTTGATGAACCGACCGCCAGCCTTGATCAAGCATCGGAACAGCGGCTGTTCGCCCTGCTGGCGGAGCTAAATAAAAAAATGATCATCTTGATGGTGACCCATGAAATAGGGGTGTCTTCAAGTTTTTTCAAACGAATTATCTGTGTCAACAATCAGGTGTATGTCCATCCGACCAGTGAATTGACCGGTGAATTGTTGCGTGATATGTACGGTGGAGACTTACGGATGATTCGGCATGACCATAGGTGCAGTCCTGGAGGTCACGAACATGCATGATCTGCTGACCGCACTTATTGATCCAGACCTCCCCTTTCTTCGTTATGGGCTGATTACCGGCCTGCTCGCCTCCATCTCCTTCGGCATCATCGGCACCTTTGTCGTTGTCCGTAGAATCAGCTATATCGCCGGGGCTATTTCCCATTGTGTTCTAGCGGGCATAGGTGGTGGCCTATATTTACAGACAGTTGTGGGGATATCTTGGTTCACTCCGATCCACGGGGCCGTTGTGGTCGCTTTGCTGGCGGCTTTGATACTGGCCGAAGTCAGTCGAAATGGGGGCCAACGGGAGGACTCCATTATCGGTGCGCTTTGGGCTGGCGGTATGTCTATCGGTTTTCTTTTTATCGCCTTGACTCCCGGTTATTTTGATCCGATGTCCTACCTTTTTGGCAATATTCTGTTAATTACAAAAAATGATATTTTCTTTGTTATAGTGCTTGATCTTGTTGTTTTTGCGGTAGTCAGCATCTTTTATAATAAACTGCTCGCCATTTGTTTTGATGAAGAATACTCTCGACTGAGAGGAGTGCGGACTCGTTGGCTGTACCTGTTATTGCTCTGCCTGACCGCACTGACCATTGTTTTGCTCGTCCGTATCGTCGGTATTATTATGGTGATAGCCCTGCTGACTCTGCCAGCGGCAATTGCTGGCAACATTGCCGCCAGCATCCGCCAGATGATGCTTATAGCCACCCTGCTCTGCGCTTTCTTTATTGTCACCGGTCTTGGAGTCAGCTTTTCCCTTGATCTTCCCAGCGGCTCAGTTATTATTCTTATCGCCACAGCCGCCTACCTGCTCAGTCTTTGCTTCGGTGGAAAAGGCTTCAAAAAAAATAAATTGGCAAATAAAAATGCATTCCGTTGATAAAATATCAACGATAAAAAACTTGAGTATTTAACAAAATTCTTATACCATGCGTACAAGAAGATAACTCATACGATTTATTTATACTTTAAGAGGTGAAGAACGCATGAAAATTATAAAACTTTTATTGGCTTCTGTGCTTGTCGCTGTTTTATTGAGCGGTTGCTATTGTTTTCCCTATCCGGCAGCGGCTTCACCACGATCAGTACATACATACTCCACATCGGCTCATGCTGTTTCGACAGCAACCCATTACGGGGGCGGGTATTATAGGTAAAAAAGATAAAAATAAAACGCATACCGTTTATTTTTTATAATCAGGAGATGAAGAACCAATGAAAATCAATACAATGCTGGTAACTCCGGCAATCGCCGCCCTTTTCTTAAGCGGTTGTTATGCGGTGCCCGCATCGCGATCAGTAAACACTTATTCGACATCAACACGTACTGTTTCGACTGCAACCCAACTCGGCGGGGGAGTAGTGAGTCGCCCGGTACGTACTGTTTCCTCAAGAACATACTCACCTGTTGTACGTAGCACACCCGTAAGACGTACTTATTCGCCCACAGTACGTCGCTCTTCACGCACTTATGTACCGACTTACTCACGTCCTGTTGTCCGTAGAAGCTATTCATCACCCGTCGTTGTACGTAGCACACCCGTAAGACGTACTTATTCGTCGCCCGTTATACGACGTAGTAATCCTGTGACTCGTACTTATTTGCCCACAGTACGTAGCAGCTATTCACGCACCTATGTACCGACGACCGTCCGCACTTATTCATCGCCGGTTGTGCAAAGCAGCTATTCGCCAACCGTGACACGTAGTTATTTGCCCACAACCCCGACGTATTCACCCTCAAGTTCAAGTTACTCCAAGTATTCAAAATACTCAAAATATTCTAAGTATTCTAAGTATAGGCAACCGTACAATAAATATCGTTCAACCATGAATACTTCGACTTCGTCGTATTGTCCACCGCCGGTAGTGCTCTCTAAACCGAAAACAATTTGTCCTCCTCCGCAACCTGAACCGAATTGTTATCCCACAGCCCCCTGCTATCCCTAAATAGGATATGTGTGAGTCAGTATAAAATAACTATACTACAGAAACAGTTGCTGTAAGCGGCTGTGTCGGCTCTGTGTTTAAACGGAGCCGTTTATCTATTTCAAGAAAAGGTGAGACCATGAAAAAAATTACAACATTACTTTCTTTGGCTGTTGCGGCATGTATCCTTGGCGGGTGCTATTTTCCGCCGCTTCACTACAAACCGGTTGTGGTGGCGCGACGGACAGTTCCTCCTTCGTCTTCTTCGTCTTGCCCCCTGCCTTATAACGTGACTAAAATTAAGAAAGTTAAAAAAGTTTATTGCGTTAAGCCTGATCCTTGTCAAGATCCCTGCGAGCAACTTTGTCCGACTAACTACTGAGCTGACCTTAACCCCTTGGCCGTAAAAAAATATCAGTTTTTATCATTCTCCAACATAAGGTGAGACCATGAAAAAATTCATAATGTTCCTTGCATTGATAATTACGGCAGGTATGCTTGGTGGTTGTTATTTTCCGCCCCCTTACTCTCAACCGGTTGTGCGCCGAACGCCGCTTTATCGACCGGTTGTGCGACCAGTAGCACCTTACTATCGTCACCCGGTTGCGCCTCGACCAATTTATAGATATAGATAGGGTGCAAAATTTACAGGTCGTTCAAAGGAGAACTTGAGCAGAGTTCTCCTTTGTTTTTTCCCAGCATAAAATATTATCCCCCTTCTCTCTTCTTTTAATCTCGTCAATTCTCCCTCCGTAAAAAAACAGTTCCATACTGCTGTTGATCCCGTCTGTTTCGCAATGATTATCTTCTTAAGAACTTGTAAAATTTAACTTACGCCGAATATTACAGAGATGAATCTCTGTAATATTCATTTTCATGTCAACGCTAAACATAAACCGCTGACCTTATTTACCTTCTTCCTTTCCCCGCTGTTTCCCGCCGCCTTCCTCATTTTCATCAACAAGATCAAGATAAATTTCATTTCACTCCTTGACAATTTGAGAGCACCTCGCTATATATTTATTTTTTATATATTATATATAGCTGAGAAAATAACCCTTTCTCAAAAAGGGTAAAAAATTTCTGGTGATAATCATGCGGGATATGGTGTCCGGCAGAGATTAACAGCTTTTAACTTTTTTGTAGGAGAACAAATGAAAAAAACAATTTCCATAACCATCATGAGCACCTGCTGTCTCTTAGCTCTGGCCTCAGCCCCAGCTTTTGCCAAAGATGCCCATGCGCCGGATGCGTCCGTACAGGCGATCAAAGCAACCAAGCCCAGTCCTGATCAGGCTATTAAAATGCTCCAGGAAGGTAATGTTCGCTTTGTCAGCGGCAAAGCAACCCACCCTCACATGGACGCAGCCAGATTGATTCAGGCCGGTAAGGAGAATCAGGGAGATCACGCTTATGCCACAGTTATTACCTGTTCCGACTCCAGAGTGCCTGTTGAACTGCTTTTTGATGCCGGTATTATGGATATCTTTGTTATTCGTGTCGCCGGAAACGTGATTGATACAGACGAGACCGGTTCCGTTGAATACGGACTCGCCCATGTTAGAACACCGGTATTCGTCGTCCTCGGTCACACTCAGTGCGGTGCGGTCACCGCAGTCACCAACGAGGTGCAGGGACATGGACACCCTCTCGAAATAAATATTCCGCCCTTGGTTGACAATATTATACCAGCCGTGAAACGGGCTATGGAGCAACACCCTGAAGCCAAAGGTGCTAATGTCATTCCCTATGCTATTGTTGAAAACGTTTGGCAGGGTATTGATGATCTCTTCATGCACAGCCCGGTTTCCCGCAAATTGGTTAAAAGTGGAAAAGTCAAAGTTGTAGGTGCGGTCTATGACGTGTCAACAGGTAAAATTGAATGGTTGCCTGAAACAAAGGTTTCTGAGATTCTCGCTGAAGTGGAAAAAAATCCCAAACGGGAAATGAACGCTATGGCGGTTGGTCACTGATTGCCCACTTGACCAACAGGAAACCATGACGTAAAAAAATACAATAGGGGTCGGATTATTTTTTAATCCGGCCTTTTTAATTGGTGTGCTTATTACCTGCAACCTGCAACAGGAGTTCATAGGATGAAAGACCCGTATGTTTATAAAGTGAGAGGAATCAAAAAGGTGATTGACGGAGATACTGTTGACGTAATCCTTGATCTTGGCTTTGATACCTCGTTGACGAAAAGGGTTCGTCTCATAGGGATTGATACGCCGGAGAGTCGCACAAGAGACCTCAAAGAAAAAGCATTTGGACTTGAGGCGAAATATTGGTTGAAAAAGAAACTTGAGGAAGCTGAAAAAATTTTTATCCAAACATCTATTACAAAAGAAAAATACGGAAGAGTTCTTGGTGAATTGTTCGTGAATACGGATGAAATTTCTCTCAATGAGCAGATGGTAGAGCTGGGGTATGCTTGGAGATATGATGGCGGCACAAAAGAAAAAAAATTTGATCGCTTAATTGCTCAACGTGCTAAAAATAAAATATAAACAAACAAGTCGGCTCTTCTGGTCAATAAGACGGGAAGAGCCGTTGGGTTGCGCCGCTAATCGGAAATTCATTAAAATTCATCGACAAAGCCAAAATTTCCCTCCACACTCAGCAGGTGGCTGAATCGATCCTGATTTTCTCTGATCTGGCTGATGACCGCAAGAGCCACCGCAAGCGCTCGACGACCTTCTCTGCCGGAGACAGTGGGTTTGTGGCGATCACGGATATTGCTGATAAATTCTCTGATCTCCATCTCAAGCACATCCTGCTCGCTGAAACCGTGCTTGGAAACCTCAGGCAGAGGCACTCCGCTCTCGCTGCCCTGTTTTAGCTTGATAGCCATGACTTCTTTTTTGCCGAAGTCCACAGATAGGTATTTTCCAGGCTGGAAGATACGCATCCGCCGCATGTTTTCCATGGAGATCCTGCTGACCGTGATATTGGCGGTGCAACCATTGTCAAAAACAATCCGGGCATTAGCGATATCAGTGAGCTGCGTGATAACAGGTGCGCCTACGGTGTGGATATCTTTGATTGGTGAGTCGATAATCGAGAGAATGATGTCGATGTCATGGATCATCAGGTCAAGAACGACATCCACATCCGTGCCCCTGTTTTTGAAGGTAGACAGGCGATGGGTTTCGATAAATAAAGGGTTGTTCAGCAGAGGCTGCATAGCCAGAACAGCCGGGTTGAAACGCTCTAAATGACCGACCTGCAACAGTAACTTCTTTTTATCCGCCAGCGCAATCAGCTCGTCAGCTTCCTCCAAGGTGGTGGTCATCGGTTTTTCCAAGAGAAGATCAACACCATGTTCAAGGCAGGTGACCGCGACTTCGTGATGATGTACCGTGGGAACCACAATGGATACCGCATCCACCTTGTCCAAAAAAAGCGTATAGTCTGTAAACGCCGTTGTGTCGCATTCCTCCGCGACAACTTGAGCGCAACCCTGATCCACATCCGCGACACCGACCAGTTCGACATTGTCCATGGCCGCATATTTCATGGCGTGGAAGCGGCCGAGATAGCCGACACCGATAACCCCGACTCGTATTATATCCTTTTTCATTCCGTATACAGGCCGTTGGAAACGAAAGAGATTGTCCGTCACCTCTCAGCTTCCCGCACCCTTGTTCCTTATTATTTAAATTCCAAGATACGCTTTCTGTATATCCTTATTACTGAGCAGCTTGTCCGCCTGATCGTGCATAACAATCCTGCCGTTTTCAAGCACGTATCCTCGGTTAGCTGTTTTCAGGGCCATGTTCGCATTCTGTTCCACTAGGAATATGGTCGTGTTTTCCTCATGGTTGATTTTTTGTATAATATCAAAAATTCGCTTGGTCATCAAAGGAGCCAGCCCCATGGAAGGCTCATCTAACAGCAGAAGCTGCGGTCTGGCCATCAGAGCGCGGGAAATGGCCAGCATTTGTTGCTCTCCCCCGGAGAGGTTGCCTCCGGCCTGATGACGGCGATCGGCGAGGATGGGGAAAAGCGTGTAAACATACTCCAGATCCTGTTTGATCTGGCGGCTGTCGCGCCGCATGAAGGCTCCCATGTCGAGATTCTCAGCCACGGTCAGTTCAGAAAAAATATGCCGCCCTTCTGGAACCTGACTGATACCCAAGGCGACGATTTTGTCCGGGGACATTCGTTCAACAGGCTGGCCTTTGAACAGGATCTTACCGCTCCGGGGCGGGACAATTCCGCAAATGGACATCAGAATGGTTGATTTTCCCGCTCCGTTGGCCCCGATCAGCGTGATAATTTCTCCCTGTTTCACAGTCAGGCTGATATTGTGCAGAGCTTGAATATTGCCGTAATAGGTGTTTATGTTGCGCAGTTCGAGCATGTTCAGTTCAGTTTTGGAGGACTCGGAGGACTCATTGTTTCAATCCGGTACAGGTTTCACCTTCAGGATATTTTAGAAATATATCAAGTCAGGTTTGACAAGATACCTATTTTTTACTAAAAATCAAAACTATGCGCAAGTGAATTGAACCCGCACCGCACCGTGTGTTATGAATTCATTGTAAATCAGGATACAAGCGGGTGACCCGTTGTTTGCAAGTTTGCAAGAAAATAACGTATCCTCTTCATCCTTTTCATATTTTCATTCTGATAGGAAGGTCTGCCGTGAATATTCGTCGCCAGCTGGAAGCCCAGGAACAACAAATTTTATCTCCCAATGCCTGTTTCAGCGTCGCCTCGCGGGGCAGGATGCGACAGGAGACTCCCTGCGATCTGCGTACAGTTTTTCAGCGTGATCGTGACCGGATCACCCACTCCAAAACCTTCCGCCGTCTCAAGCATAAAACCCAGGTTTTTCTCTCGCCTACTGGAGATCATTACCGCACCCGCCTGACCCACGTCCTTGAAGTTTCCCAGATCGCCCGCACCATAGCGGTCTGTCTGCGTCTGAATGAATACCTGACCGAGGCTATCGCTCTGGGGCACGATTTTGGGCATACGCCCTTCGGTCATGCAGGCGAGTACAGCCTGAACAAATTGCATCCTAGTGGGTTTAAACATTATATACAAAGCCTGCGAGTGGTTGATTTTTTAGAAGGAAACGGTGAGGGGCTGAATTTGACTTGGGAGGTGCGCAACGGCATTGTCAAGCATTCCAAGGGATACAAAGATATTTTGCCGGAAAACAGCAAAGAGATGCCCGCCACTTTAGAGGGGCAGGCGGTGCGGGTGGCGGATATTATCGCCTATTTGAACCACGACATGGATGATGCTTTGCGGGCTGGGATGATTCAGGAATCCGACCTGCCCAATCATTTACGTGAGGTGGTGGGAGATACGCCTTCCTTGCGAGTTGATGCGATGGTTCGCGATTTGATTACTGAAACCTTGAGGCATGATGCCGGGCGACTTTGTTTAAGCCCGATGATGCAGGAGGTTATCGGTGATCTGCGAACCTTTCTTTATGAAAACGTATACCGTAATCAGCTGGTGCATAACGAGTTTGAAAAAGCGCAGAATATCATCAACGAACTTTATGGCTTTTTTCTGGCGCATGAGTTCCCTAATCACGGCCCAAAAAATTCCTTTGCCAAGCGTAGCCCTGTGCATAATGCAAAAGAGGAAAAGCAACTCCATCGGGCGGTCTGTGATTTCATCGCCGGTATGACAGATCGCTACGCATTAGGTCTATATCGTCATATTTTTATGCCGAAGCCTTGGTCGGTGTTGTAGATGCACAGGACTTTTGTATAAAACTGGATTAACGGTCACGGCTGACGGCGAATACACCCTGCCGGACTTTGCCGGGTCAGCGGTCACCAGTATCACTGTCAACGTGGCCGACTATGTTAGGCCGAAATAATAAAGGATGCGAAATGGAAAAAATCACAAGATATAACTGTAGGTTACTACTGGCAGCTTTTATAAAAGAAAACGAGCTTACAGCGCGTGGTGTTGCGCATGCGATAGGTTGCCCTGAGGCTAGTTTATTAAGGATATTAGGATCAAAGACGAAACCATCGGACGAACTGCTAAAACAAGTAGGAACAATGATCGGTATAGGTTTCGAAAGATATCAGAAGTTGAGCGACTCAGAAAAAAATAAAATTTCTGAAAAGTTAGGTGCTGTTGGAGGCGGCACTTTAGGTTTCGCAAGTATCGCAGCCACAGTCAGTTCTTTTGGCTCTGTTGCTGGCCTTTCAGCAGCTGGCATTTTTCTTTTAAATTCAGTCAAGTATAAAAAACTGCATCATCGAGTATAAGGGATTTACCAAAAAATAAGAGCCCCATTTTCTGCCCGGAGTAAGGTATTTCTTATTAAATCCCTTATTGTAAAATCTCAGACAGTGCTATATACTGTATCTATATACAAAAGCATCAAGGAGGTGCCCTATGGATACAGGATCAGTTTTTGTCAACAATCGAACGCAAGCGGTACGCCTGCCTGCAAAAACCCGTTTTCCTGATAATGTAAAAAAGGTTGTCGTGCGTATTTCAGGAAAAGACCGGGTGCTTTCCCCGGTGGAAAACACTTGGGACAGCTTTTTCCTTTCCAATGAACGGGTCAGCGATGATTTTATAACCAAACGCGCTTCTCAGGAGCAACAGGAAAGGGAAGCATTCTAATGCTGAAGCACATGCTGGACACCAACATTGTCATCTATGTGATCAAACGCCGCCCGCTGGAGGTGTTGGAGGTCTTTAACCGCCACGCTGGTCAGATGTGTATCAGTTCAATCACCTTTGCCGAACTCATTCACGGAGCGGAAAAAAGTGCCAGATCGGAACATAACCTGCGCCAGGTTGAGGATTTTGTTTCCTGGCTGGAGGTTTTGGAATACGGCAGGAAAGCGGCCTCGCATTACGGCGAAATCCGTGCTGATTTGGAACGAAAGGGAACCACAATCGGAGTTAATGATCTCCACATTGCCGGACATGCCAGAAGTGAAGGGCTGATCTTGGTCACCAACAATCTTCGGGAATTTGAACGAGTCAAGGGGTTACGCTTGGAGAATTGGGTGAGCAGTAGGGTCAAGGCTTGATGAGTGATTAGGAATTGCTCAACAAATAAGATCCCCTTTTTCGATGCGGGACTGTAGGGGCAGACCTGCGTTTTTGCCCGGAATAACAGGGCGAACACATAGGTTCGCCCATTCGCTCGTTCGTCCCTATGGCACCCTGCATACAAAAAATACAGATGTACGGCATAAGGGGTAAATTATTTACTGTTAAATCCCTAACGGCAGATTTGCATCGAGTATCACGGCAAGTTCGTTCTACGTATCACGACAGATTCGTATCGAGTATCCTTTTTCTTGCCTGATAATTATCCCACCTCCATAATAAAGTTCTTGACAAAACAATAGCCCGGAATTACTTTACTAACAAGTAACATCCTACCCTATCGGCGCAGCATTCCCCTCAATATTGGAGCATCTCATGCCAACAATTCAATGGCGGCCCGAAGTACCGTGACGGTCACGGCTGACGGCGAATGCACCCTGCCGGGCTTTGACAGGTCAGCAGTATCACTGTCAACGTGGCCGACTTGCTGGATCTGGTGCGGAATCAGTATTACGGGTGGCTGGTGGATGTGCTGGATGTGAGGGTTGGGGCAGAAGAAATAGGTGAGAGACCACAAATGGAAAACTTGGTCTGTCCCCTTTTAGCTCCTGAAATAATTACCAATTACAAGTACCCGTAACTAATTTTATGAAAATAATTTACCTGCATCAATATTTCAATACTCCCGCAATGGCCGGTGGAACAAGATCTTATGAACTGGCAAAACGACTGGTGTCTTCAGGCCATGAAGTACATATGATCACTTCATTTCGGGATACCTGTGAAGAAAAAACTTGGTTTTCTACCTTAGAAGAGGGTATCCATGTTCACTGGTTTCCTGTTTTTTACTCGAATGCATTAAGTTATAATGATCGTATAAAAGCATTTATTAAATTTTCGTATGCTTCAGCGAGGAAAGCAGCTTCAAATTCCCTCAGACATTATTTTTGCGACAAGTACACCTTTGACTATTGCTCTTCCTGCTGTTTATGCAGCACGGCGGCAAAAAATACCAATGGTTTTTGAAGTACGTGATCTTTGGCCGGAGGTGCCAATCGCAATCGGTGCTTTGAAAAATCCTTTAGCCAAGTACATTGCAAAGCAGTTGGAGCAATTCGCTTATAAAAATGCGAGACGAATTATTGCCTTATCTCCGGGAATGGCAAATGGAGTTGAAAAAACAGGATATCCCGTCAGTAAAATTTCTATTATACCCAACAGCTGTGATTTGGATTTATTTCAACCAGATCAAAACAAAGCTGATCGTTTTCGGAAAGAACATGTTGAGCTGGGGGACAGACCGGTTATTCTGTATCCGGGAACACTCGGTAAAGTAAACGGTGTCGGTTGGCTGGTTCGTCTTGCAGCAAAATTTCAGGCTGTTGACTCGGACTGCTGCTTTGTTGTTATCGGAGCAGGAGCGGAGTGGAATGATGTTAAGAAATTGGCATCCGAACAAGGTGTTTTGGATAAAAATTTCTTTATGTATCCACAGATGCCGAAACAAAAACTTATCGGAGCATTTTGTGCCGCCTCTGTGATTGTCTCCTTGTTTATTGATCTTCCTGAAATGGAGGCGAATTCTGCAAATAAATTTTTTGATGCGCTTGCTTCGGGAACAGCTGTTGCTCTTAATTATGGCGGTTGGCAGGCGGAATTGATTAAAAAATATGGAATAGGATTGCTTTTGTCACAGGACATTAACGTGGCAGCGAAGGTCTTGGTTGATTTTTTAAGTGACAATAATAAAAAAATAAATTGCGGGGCTAATGGGAGAAATTTGGCAATTTCTCATTACTCAAGAGATGATCTCGCTAAGAAATTTGAAGCGGTTCTTTTAGATGCAACTATTTAAAGTAAACAAAGGACAGACCACGTTTTGACCCATTGCGGCAACGTAGCTGGAACGTATGTCGATTACTCCCCCGCTACAGATCAGCTGTTGCATAACACCACACGGTCTTGGTTATACTGCCAGGGCCTGCGCAGTTATGGATGCGCTATCCTGCTGGATGTGGGTGCATTATAAGATTGTCAGCACAGCTACGGATTCGGCAGCGACCCGGACCGCAAGGTCAGCCTATAGTTGTGCCGTCCTTGCGGTCTTTCCCCCTCCCCTTTCTGTTGACATCCCCTGCACATGGCTTTAAGCTGTTCGACCACAACCATGACAGATGCACCTGAATGATGCAGGCCGGATTACGGAAATATGCCAGCATGATATTCCGCTGCATTGCCTCCATGCGAGGTTGGATGAACGGATCATTATGCCCAA
>CBDTVG010000011.1:0-15842 GCA_965363745.1 uncultured Candidatus Electrothrix sp.
TGAACATATCAAGCTCTATGTCAATGATTTTTCTATAGAGATGGGTGAGGAAGGCAAATCGGCGGTGAAAGAATTGCTGCGCCGAGGCAAAGAGGCCGGTTGTTTTGGCAACAATACTGAAGAGGGAATTAGGCTGTGACAGCAGAAAGAGAGATAAGGCAACCACTTGACCGTTATCCGGTGCTGGGAATCTGCGGGCGCAGCGGTGTCGGCAAGACAACCCTGATTGAGGCTCTGATTCCTCGCCTGCGTTCTTTGGGATTGCAAGTGGCTGTGGTTAAAGACGGTGCTCATAATATCCGAATTGACGCACCGGGGAAAGACAGTGACCGCTTTTTTTCCGCCGGAGCGGATGTCGCCCTTTTCGGGGACCAGCATTTTATCCGCCATCATCAGCAGGGCAATCTGACCGCCTTTCTCGTCACCCTCTGCTCCTCCTATGATATTGTTCTGGTGGAAGGTCATGCCTCAACAGCGATACCCAAGCTCTGGCTGTCAGGCCCGGATGGTTGCGATGGTGCCCCTCCCCCAGAAAACAAGGGAAGGGTTCTTGAAACCTTGAACAGGGAGGAGGCCACGCTTGATCGGGTTTTCAAATTGCTCTGTTCGTTGCTCGAAAAAAAATGGCAGAATACCCCCACCTGGGGATGCATCCTGATTGGCGGCAAAAGCAGACGCATGGGCAAACCCAAACATCTTATTCAACAGAATGGTAAAACCTGGCTTGAACATGCTGTGGAGACCTTGGCTCCTAAGGTGGATCAAGTGATCCTTTCCGGTTCTGGACGGATTCCTGACACACTTTCAGCCTTGCCCCGTGTGCCCGATGCTCCGGGACTGGCCGGGCCGCTGGCCGGTGTTTTATCGGTCATGCGCTGGCAGCATGCGGTTTCCTGGCTGGTGATGGCCTGCGACCTGCCTGATGCCCAGCCTGAAAGCCTGCAATGGCTTCTTGAACAGCGCAAACCCGGTATCAGGGCGGTGTTGCCCGACTTGCTGGGTGACGGTCACTTGGAACCTCTACTGGCCTGGTATGATTTCCGTTGCCGTCCGTTGCTGGAAACTATCGCCGCCTCCGGTTCTCTGCGGATCAGCCGCCTTGCGGATCAGCTCGGTGTCTGTCATTTTCAACCTCCTGAAGTTCTGCGCAGTTCCTGGCGTAATGTCAACACGCCCGGCCAAATAACAAAACGAACAAGGAACAACAAGAGCCTTTGCTGAACAATGGAGAACCCATGTTGATTATTCCTGTTGCTGACAGTCCCGGAAAACGATTTCCCTACATCACCCTTCTGCTTATCCTGCTGAACTGCGCAGTGTTTTTTATTTTTCAGCAGCATGAGCAGGAGAGGAGGATGAAGGCCCTGTCCTGGGCCCGCTCTTCCGGGCTGTTGGAGATTGAATCGCTGATGTACTGGGAGTTCCTTGAACGCCGTCAGGAAGAGATTCCTGATATCCTACGAAACACGGACCACTCCACCGCTCTTTTTCAATATCTTGCTCAGGATGATCGTTTCCAATCCGCCCTTCGGGAGCGCATCCTGATTCCTCCTGCTGACCCCCGCTTTACAGAGTGGTTTTCTAAGCGACAAATCTTCGAAGAAAAGCTCAACCAAACCTTTTCGTACCAGTTCGGCTACTCTCCGGCACGAAAAAACTATCTCGGAATACTCACCTATATGTTCCTGCATCAGGGAGTTATACAGCTTATCGGCAATATGGTGTTTCTCTGGTTTATCGGAGCATGGATGGAAATCGGTGTCGGTCGTTGCTCGTACATTGGTATGTATCTCTTTACAGGGATGCTTGTATGTCTGGTCTTCGGTTTCATGTATCCCTTCAATCAGGTGCCACTACTCGGCTCATCCGGGGCGGTCGCCGGGCTTGCGGGAGCCTATCTCCTGATATATAGGCGATCAGGAATCAACGTGTTTTGCTCCTTGGGGTTTTGCGGCGGATACACTTCTCTTTTCGGCTGGTTCCTTTTTCCTTTTTGGTTCACTAAAGAACTTTACTTTTTTTTCAACAACATCGGTTCACAGGAAATCTATGCGGTTAGTGGCGGCGGTCTGCTTGCCGGAATACTCTTCGCTCTTATTTTTAGGACAAGAGCAGTGCCGGAACAAGGAACGATGGACACCATTATCCAGGAACATACAGGGGGAAAAAAGGTTGCTTGGTCCGTTAGGCGGGGATTGAAGAAGCAGACTGACAAATCTGTTTTGTCTGATGCGGAAGCGGAGGCCGCCAGAGAAAAGATTGTAGAGGTGTTAAAAAGGGATTCCAACGACTTAACCGCCTTGGCCCAACTTTTCCATATTGATAAGCGTAGACCTAAAAGTGAACAGTTTCATCAGACTGCGGACAAGTTGCTTGAGCACTTGGCGGACTTAGATTACAGCCCGGACATTCAGATTTATTTTGAAGAATATAAACGAATAAGCGATTCTCCACGTTTACAGCTCCCGGTCATGCTCGCCCTTGCTGAGGCGAATATTTGTTCCTGGGAGACAAGCCGGGCGACCCGATTTCTTGTGCTTCTTTTAAAAAAAAGGCCAGAATATCCGGGGCTTCCCTCCTGTATTTTCAGGTTGGGTTGCGCTTACAGGGAACAGGAAAAGGACGTGCGGGCAAAAAAATGTTTTCAGTTTATCTGTACAAAGTATCCGCAAACAATCATCAGCCAAAAAGCGGAAGAACAGCTTGCCACCCCTGTCATCTCAATGCGTGGCTGTCCGACACGTTAATTTCATTCTGGGAAAATCGCTTCAACAGAAGTTGGATCAGATAAAAACCAAACTTCGGATTCTGATAATAAAGTTGCTTAATCTGTTTATCGGTCATGGAGAGCAGTTCCACCTCAGTTTTGCAACACAGAGTGGCCAACCGAACCTGATCACTGGCAAACACGCCCATCTCTCCAAAAATCTCACCCGGCCTGATAACAATATCAAGCTCATCAACAGTGAGAACTCCTGATTTGAGGATATAAATTTTTTCCGCTTTATCCCCCTTGCGAAAAACGATATCATTTTTGTTGAATTTTTCCTTGTACATGTGAGGAATCATAAACTCAAAAGACATATCCTCATCGGATGCCCGTCGTACTTTTTTAATCAGTTTGAGCATCTGAATCAGACGAAACAGATTCATAGGCAAAAGAAGGATATGCAGTACAAAAAAGGGCCATACCTCCGCATTGAACGAATAGACAATAAAGGTTACATTACTTGCCATCCCTATAATTCTAAGAGGGATCATGTTTTTCATGTAAAAGGTTGAAAACATTAAACATGCAGCAAGATAACCCAAAGCTTGAAGACAATCTATCATGACGAAGCATATCCGAATTAAACAACTTATCCTATATTTATCATACTGATACAGGAATATTACACGACGTGTAACTTGGCGGAATGTTCAAAAAAAACAATAGCCACGCCCTTCCACAAAACGGGTCAAGCAACCGTAAATAAAGAAAAAAAATGACATTTACTTTATACTTCCGATTCGCTCAATTTTAAAGTAGTATAGAAAATTGATTATTATTTTTCAACAACTTTAAGCGGATAGCAGAGGTGCTTATTAATTTGACGATGTCATTAAACCTGCTGGTAACCTGCCCTTAGCCATCCGTAAACCTTCAGAAATATTCACAGGGGCTTTCGGCATTATATTTCCTGACCGCCCTGAATATTTCTTTTTCTCTATTTCTTAAACAAAACAACCGACGATTCATTGTGCTCATTTATGTGCTTATTGCATGTTGAACAGACGAGCAATGCACTTATAATGATATATCATCAAAACCGGACAATCAGCCCGGCGGAACATTATGATTAACACCTTACAAATAAATGAACAAATAGATGACAAATACCTCATCTTGGATAAACTTGGCAAAGGAGGTATGTCCGTTGTTTATCGAGCCTTGGATAAAAAATTAAACAAAGAGGTGGCCCTTAAACTCCTCAATCCCACCAACACCCTGCCCTACCTTGAACTTGTCGTTAAGTTTAGAAACGAAGTAAAAGTTATCAGCACCTTAGATCATCCTAATATTATTAAATTTCATGATACAGGAAGTTATAACAATATACCCTATCTTGTAACAGAAATACTGGAAGGCGACAGCCTCGCCGGTCTGCTGAAAAAAGGCGTGACATTTAGCATCAATGAATCACTGGCACTTGTCGGAAAAATAGCGGAAGCCTTACACTGCGTTCATTCTCACAATATAATACACCGAGATGTAAAACCAAGTAATATCTTTGTGGTGAACAATAAAAAGAGTGACCCTGAAATCAAGCTGCTTGATTTCGGCATAGCTCATATCATGGAGTTGAGCAATTTTGAAAAAGATGACAATATGTCAGGCACATTCGCCTATATGTCTCCAGAAGCCACCGGCATCATAAGGAAACAGCTCGATGAACGAAGTGATCTTTATTCAGTTGGAGTAATTCTTTATTACCTGTTAACAGGACAGCTCCCCTTCCAATCCACCACGGTGGCGGAGCTGCTTCATCAGATTGCGGCCATGAAAGCCGCTCCTCTGCATCGACTGAACCCCCTTCTTCCCGATGTAATAGTACAGCTGGTGGATCGACTGCTGGCCAAGGATCAGGATGAGCGCTATCAGAGCGCCAAAGGTTTACTGTATGATATTAAAAGATACCTGCAAGGTGCGCATAATTTCATTATAGGGGAAGGAGATAAAAACGAGATACGATTGACGTATCAGACCAAACTGGTAGGTAGAGAAGAGGAACTGACGCAGATAAAAGTATTAATCAACAAGGCCGCACGCAATCAAGGCGGTATCTGCCTTATCGGAGGCGAGCCGGGAGTCGGAAAAACTCGACTTGTCAAGGCGATAAAAGAATATGTTTACATAAGAGGTTACAATAAAGGAGAAATTTTTATCGAGAGTCATTGTATGGCTCAAGAAAACAAAGTTCCCTATCAGGCGTTCAAACACGCTCTTGATGAATTCATTCAAAAAATAAACAAAGCGGGAATCGAGGAGAAAACGCAGGAAACCAAGAGAATACAAGTGATTGCAGGAGAGCTCGGAGCCTTACTGATCAAATTGAATCCCAACCTGAAAGAGCTGTTGGGAAAGGTTCCTGAGTTGCCTCCTCTGGATCCGGAAAAAGAAAATGTCAGGTTTACGATCACTGCGTCACATTTTATTTGTAATCTGGTCAGGAAGGATCAGGTCGGCATACTTTTTTTAGATGACCTGCAATGGGCTGATGAGGGCAGTTTACGGTTATTGGAACATATAGGAACCCATATCGGCAGGTCAAATCTTTTAATCATAGGCACCTACAGAAATAATGAGGTAGACGAACAGCACGCTTTAACTCAAATCAAAAAAAATGCCGAAAACAGGGGAGATGCGCTGACGGATATTCAGATTAAGCCGTTATCTCATGACAGAATCATAAATATGGTGGCGAACCTGTTAAAAGAAAAAAATGATCAGGTTCGTGAATTTGCAAAATATCTCTCGGATAAGGCGGGAGGCAATCCTTTTTTCACCATTACTCTGCTGAAAGAAATCGTTGAGCAGAACGCTATTGCCTGGGAACGGGGCGTATGTACTGTTAATCAGAAAAAAATAAACAATTTACGTTTGCCGAACAACATCATTGATATGATGCTGTTGCGGACAAAAGAAATACCGGAGGAGTTGGAACAGCTGCTCAAAATAAGTGCTGTTATCGGAAAGGAATTTAAGCTTTATCTCCTATACCGGCTTATACAAAAAGATCACGCTGTCATTTTGAGTCTAATAGACAGGGCCGTTAAAAGAAATTTGCTGGAATATTCGCTCAGCGACAGGGGAAAAGTCAGGTTTGCGCACGACCGCATAAGAGAAACCTTCCTTTCGAGAATATCCACTACAGAACGTTCTCAATATCACCTTAAAATTGCTCATTTTTTACAAGATCATTACAAGGAAAAGGAGGAGGAAGTTCTTTTTGAACTGACCTATCACCTCATAGAGGGAGGAGATGAGCGGAACGGCTTAAAATATGCAATTAAGGCTGGAGAAAGGGCGAAAGCGAATTACGCCAGCTTGGATGCGATCACCTATTACATTTACGCAAAAAAAATATTAGACAAAAAAGGAGACAGATCAGCGCAGTATATTAATATACTGGAACACTTGGGTGAAAGTTACAAAATGCTTGGATTTTTTGAAAAATCTCTAACAACACTCACCTCCTGTAATGAACTTATTTCTGAAAAGAATCCTATACATAAAAGCAGAGTTCTCAGTAAAATAGGAGATGCATTATTTGAAAAAGGAGAGGTTGAAAAAAGTTTTCATGCCCTAGAACAGGCGCTGAAGTTGTCAGGAATCCAATTTCCTCAAAATAATATATCCGTTATATTGAGCCTGCTGATTGAGTTCAGTTCGCAAATGCTTCACACTTGGTTTCCTCGAAAAATCATCCCTAACTCCGGGAAAAAAGAATTCAACAATAGTATTATTACGTTGCGTATCCTGAACATGCTGTACAAGTGGTATTTTTTCAAAGACATGAAAAAAAGTTTGTACTGTCATCTGAAATGCTTGAATCTGGCGGAAAGAGTGTCTCCCTGCTCAGAACTTATTCATTGTTATGTCCTTGGAGGTGTTATATGGGCTTCAATTCCATGGGAATCCAAGGCATTGAGATATGCAAACTTAGGGATAAACACCGCGATCATGACAGGCGACAAACTTCGGGAAGGAACTGCGTATGCAGGTTTCAGCCTTGCCCTACTTATTCTCAATAGGCCCAATGAAGGTTTGGAGTATTCCAAAAAAGGCATAACACTGCTTAAAGGATTGGGTGAATATTTAGACTTGGGAGTGGCCTATGCATTTAAAGTTCAAAATTGTCTACTTACAGGAAGACTAAATGAAGCTCTTGCGGTGAGTGAAGAATTTATTGCCTTGGCAACTGAATCTAAAATTTTGCAAAATTTAGGATGGGCGCTGATGGGGAAAGGGAAAAGTCTCTCCCTCATCGGAGAAGTGACTGACCAAACAATTAAAAAAATAAATGAGAGCGTCAGATTACTAAAAGAAACAGGAGATATGCCAAATATATTATTATCACTGTCAATTTTATCTCTTGCTCATTTGAGAAGGAAAAATTTTTTTGATGCCATAAAAACTATAGAAAATGTATTAATTCTTTTTCCTTCGCACTACAGTAACGGAGCATGGATATTAGATCTATTTCCTTTAGGTGCTCAAATTTATCTTGACAGCATTCGCAATATATCAAATTTATCTCAGGATAAAAAACAAAAATATCTCAAAAGAGCACGTTGGTTTTGTAAAAAATCCTTGAAGTGGAGCAAAAAATTCAAATTTTTTTTAGGCTGGGCCTATCAGGTGAATGGTACTTATAACTGGCATACTGGCAGAAAAAAAGAAGCTATTCGCAGCTGGCTTGCCGGTATAGCATTTTTACGGCACCAAACAGAGGACACGTATCGACTTGGATATATCCTCATGGAAATGGGTTCTTTTTTGATTCAGGACAACGATGCTTATCATATAAAAAAAGCTAAAAAATATCTTTTAGAAGCGCAAAACTTATTTAAAAATATAGGTGCAACAGCGGACTACAAAAACACATTGTCACTCTTAGGTATCCAGGAAACTTTGCCTTCAGAGCAGGAAATCTTTCACGAACAGGAAACAACACCACAACAGAGATTCAGTTCGGAAAGAAAAATTATGACCGCTCTTGAAACCAGTCGCTATCTCAGTTCCATTCTGGACTTAGATGAACTGCTTGAAAAAATAATGGACAAGGCGATAGAGCTTCTTGGCGCAGAAAAGGGAATATTATTTCTCTACCCGGAAGACAGAAATCGTCCCCAAGAGCTGGAGGTGAGAGTATCAAGAAATGTGGAATGCATAGAAACAGAGAACAATACTTTTTTTACCAGCCGCAGTATTATTAAAAAAGTGGAAAAAGAAAAGGAACCACTGATCATAGAAGATGCGGTAATAGACAATGCCTTCAAAGAGCAATCAAGTGTTATAAACTACGGCTTACGCTCTGTGCTTTGTGTACCGATACAGCACAGAAACATATTGTTAGGGGTAATTTACCTTGATAACAGAATGATAAGTGGCCTTTTCAACAGAGAAGACTTGTGGGTGTTGGAACTTATTTCCAGTCAGGCTGGCGTTTCTATAGAAAATGCTCGTTTATTTAAAAAATCAGTTATGGACGCTTTGACAGGCATATATAATCGTGCATATTTTGACAACTTTTTGTTACACAGCGTCGAGGAAGCTCGCCAAGGTAATAAAAAATTAAGCCTGATGCTCATAGATGTTGATAATTTCAAAATATTTAATGATACTTATGGGCATCAAGTTGGTGATATAGTCTTGAAAAGCGTAGCAGAAAAAATCAGAAACAAAGTACGTAATAATGATGTGGCAACCCGTTATGGAGGAGATGAATTCGCAGTGATACTTCCTGATACCGGAAAACAAGAGGCCGGAAAAGTTGCAGAAGAACTTAACAGGGCTGTATATGAGCATAAAGTCATGCAGAAAATCGATAACGGTCAAGAAGTTGAGCTGAATATCGCCGTCAGCGTGGGAGTAGCGGAACTGACAGGGGACGACAGGACTCAATTGGTGGAAAATGCGGACAAGGCGTTATATCGGGTCAAAGAGCTTGGACGCAACTGTGTTGTCGTATGGGAATAACCACTATGAAGTTAAACAGATAAGTTTTGCGGAAGGATGGTGGCTAGCTAAAATATCGGCGTATACAAGAGAAAGAAATGCCTGAAAAAAAAGTAGTTATTTTAGACGGAACACGAGCGGAGGACAAGCATCTCTATTCAATACTGGCTCTTCTGATTGATGTGCTACATGAAGATGAAGGAACCGAAGTGCAAACTTTCAGCTTGAGAGACATTAGCCTGAATCACTGTATAGGCTGTTTTAACTGCTGGCTCAAGACACCCGGAGAGTGCGTCCATACGGCTGATGCTGGAGCTGAAATTCTTCAGGCAATTTTGAACAGCGATATAGTTATATTATTCACTCCTGTAGTTTTTGGCGGATACTCGTCAGAACTGAAAAAAATCATAGATCGTTTTCTGCCTATGGTGCTTCCTTTTTTCCAAAAAACCTACACGGAGACACATCATCCGCAACGTTATTCAACCTTTCCCGCTCTTATAGGTATAGGTGTCCATCCCGATCCTTATAAAGAAATATATAAGTGTTTCAAGACGCTTGTTGGAAGAAACGCATTAAATCTTTCACCGCCCCGTTATGCCGCTGAAGTAATAAGTCATAAGGCTTCACCGCAAATGCTCCGTAATCAATTTCAGACCCTGTTATCGAGAACCGAAAAACTTCCTTGGTACGAAGAAGTCAGCTCGTTGATGTTTAACACAACAAATTTCGTACCGAAGGTATCAACAAAAAATAGAAGCGCACTACTCATTGTGGGCAGTCCTAAAGTTAAACAGCCCAGTACATCTGCTATTTTAGGTAGTTATCTATTAGAAAAACTTGAAAAAAATGGATGGAAAATTGAATTACTGACCCTCCAGCAAAGCCTCTTCGATAAAGACGAACAACGCAATTTTTTGTCAGCAATAGAGAGAGCTGACACGATCCTGATAGCTTTTCCTCTTTACTTTGATACCTTGCCTTTTTTAGTAACAAAAGCATTTGAAGTGATTGCCTCTCAAGGAAAAAGCGCAAAAGGCGGACAGCCAAAAAAAATTCTTGCGATTCTTAACAACGGTCTCCCTGAATCATACCAAAATGCAGTGGCTCTCGCCATTTGTCGAATTTTTACATTGGAATGCAATATGATATGGTTAGGCGGGCTTGCCATAGGTGCCGGTGAGGCTCTTATTAGCGGCCAGACGCTGACAGGATTCAAGGGATTCAGAGGGCGACTTAAACGGCCTCCACTTTTTCATGTGACACGGGCCCTGAATATTACAGCTACAGCCCTCGTGAAGGGCTGGCCAATCCCCGAAAAAGCCGTGCGGCTCATTGCGAAACAACCTGTGCCTCTCATTTCTGCTGATGGCTGGCAGTGGTGTTTTATAAAAGCATCAAAAATATTTTTGGAACAAGAGGCCATTAAAAATGGTCTGCCGATACAGGCAATGTTTGAGAAACCTTATGCTGAATAAATGTTGGTTGCGCATTTTTTGTCTGAATGTGAAATTATGAGCTATACATGCCGAGCCGTTCCTAAAAAAGTAATTATTTTAGACGGAACACGAGCGGAGGACAAGTATCTCTATTCAATACTGGCTCTTCTGATTGATGTACTACATGAAGATGTAGGGACCGAAGTGCAAACTTTCAGCTTGCGGGATATCAGTCTGAATCACTGTATCGGGTGTTTTAATTGCTGGATAAAGACACCAGGCAAATGCATCCATTCAGATGCGGGAAATGATATTCTTCGGGCAATCATAAACAGCGATACGGTCATTTTTTTTACTCCTGTAGTTTTTGGAGGTTATTCATCAGAATTAAAAAAAATCACAGATCGCTTTTTGCCATTAGTTCTTCCTTTTTTCAAACAAGTTCACAATGAAACTTGTCACCCGCTTCGCTATGCAACCTTTCCCCATGTTATAGGTATTGGAGTCCACCCACATCCGTACAAAAAAATATCTTCCTGCTTTAAGACACTTGTCGGAAGAAATGCCAAAAATGCGCATGTGAGCTACGCCGCTGAAGTGATCAGCAGTCTGGCATCCTCTGAAATGCTCAGATTTCAATTTCAGAATTTGCTTTCCAGAACAGATGCGTTACCCGGATATAAAAAACTCACGTCATTAATGGACGTGGCAATATCTGTACCAAATATTTCTATAGGAAATCGCCGAGCATTGCTCATTGTAGGTAGTCCAAAAATAAAGATTTCAAGCACATCTGGTGCGTTGGGAGGTTATTTACTAAAAAGACTTAGAAAATATGGTTGGAAAATCGAATCGTTGACTCTTACCAGAACTCTGCTGAATAAAAAGGGAAAGAGCGATCTGTGTTCAGCAGTGGACAGGGCGGACACCATAATTTTTTCCGCCCCCCTATACTATGACGCATTACCTTTTCTCGCAACAAAGGCTTTTGAAGTAATAGCTCTCCATAGAGAGACCGTTAATACCGAACAGCCAAAAAATTTTCTCGCTCTTGTCAATAATGGTTTCCCGGAATCATATCAAAATGCGGTGGCACTCACCATCTGTCAAAATTTCGCAATAGAATGTGGCCTGACGTGGGCCGGAGGACTTGCTATGGGAGCTGGAGAAGGGCTTCTTAGTGGTCATCCCGCTACAAGTTTAAAGGGATCTAACGGTTTTAAACGCCCTCCTCTTTATTATGTAAATCGGGCACTGAATATTACCGCCGCACATCTTGCGGCAGGTTGTCCGGTACCTCGAAAAGCTGCGCAGCTTATAGCAAAAGTACCTATTCCGCTAATTTCATTTAATTTATGGCGTTGGATGTATACAGAAATAGGAAAAAGGGTGTGGAAAAAAGAGGCCGTTAAAAATGGCTTGTCGATACAGGAGATGTTCGAGAAACCTTATGCAAAATAAATGTTGGCTGTACTTTTGTACACGAGGTGGAAATGGAGATAGACCTGTCGGCGACCCTTTCGGGCCACCGACAGGTCGGTTGTCAGGAGAGCAAAAAATTGTGCTTAACCAAAAATCCCCTTAAGCAAAAAGAAAAAGACCATAGCCATAACAGCTCCGGCGGGCAGGGTGACCAGCCAAGAGATAATGATATTGAGCACTACCCGCAGATCCAAGGCACCAATTCCCCGTGCGAGCCCAACCCCAAGGACAGATCCCACCAGAATATGAGTTGTTGAGACGGGCAAACCGGTACGGGAGGCGAGCACTACCGTTGAAGCGGCGGCGAGCTCGGCGCAGAATCCCCTAGAAGGAGTCAGCTCGGTAATTTTGGTGCCCACTGTGAGCATGACCCGGTAACCCAAGGTGACAAGTCCTGTTACGATACCAGCTCCGCCGAGCAACAAGATCCAGATAGGCATTTCCGATTTTTGCATGACCTCTCCGCCGGATGAGACAATACTGACCACCGCCGCCAGTGGGCCGATACCATTGGCCACGTCATTGGAACCGTGGGCGAAGGCCATGGAACAGGCGGTGAACAGCATCATCGGGGTGAAGACCTTTTCCACACTGGCGAAATGGAACTCCCGATCCGCCTCTGGATCTTCCTCCACCTTTCTGATCAGCGTCCAGCCCAACAGGGCTGTGAGTATGCCGATAGCGATGGCCAACCCAAAACTCTGACCGCCGTTGAGATTAATATTCAGGTGTTTAACACCCTTGAACAGGGTAACCAGCGAGATAATAAAACCAACTAAAAAGATGTAAAATGGCGCATATTTCTTGGCATTTTTTAATGGATTTTCCGTATCAAAAATGAGTTTCCGAGTGCTCATAACCAGCAGAAAGGAGATCGTGCCACCCACTGCTGGCGACACCACCCAACTGGCTATAATTTTACCAATTTTTCCCCAATGAACTGCATCCGGCCCGATACCGACAATGGCGAAGCCCACCAAAGCGCCCACGATGGAGTGGGTTGTGGACACTGGCCAGCCCTTGATCGAGGCGATCATCAGCCAGACTGCGGCGGCCAGCAGGGCAGCCAACATGCCGTAGACCAAAATTTCCGGTTTATCCACAATACTGCTTGGATCAATGATCCCCTTGCGGATGGTATTAGTGACATGCCCGCCAGCGAGAACAGCACCGGCAAACTCAAAAACAATGGCGATGCCGATCGCCTGTTTCACCGTGACGGCTCCCGCTCCTACCGAGGTTCCCATGGCGTTTGCCAGATCATTGGCCCCGACTCCCCAAGTCATGTACAGCCCGAAGATCACCGCTAGGCTGATCAGGATGACTCCATACGCCTCTATAATTTCCATTGTATTGCTCCTTGTATGCCGCTTTATGTTTTATTTCCTGATTGTTGCGATTTATTGCGATATACCTGTTTACTTTGACAGGAACAACAGTAAACGATCCGACATATTTTCAGCCTGATCCGACATGTCACCGAGCAGATCAATAATCTGATACCAAAACATGACAGAAATAGGAGACAACGTTTCTTCCACGCTGAACAGGCTGCGTTTAATTTGGAGTAGGGTGTGGTCAATACTATGCTCACTTTTCCTTATTTCAGCGATCATCCGAATAACCTTATCATGCTCCCTGCCGCCGAATCCTACCTGAACTAGTTCATCCAGTTCTTCAATGATTAGCTTAGCTTCAGAGCAGATATCCAAGGTGTTTGTTAATAAAATGCTGAGCAGTTCTTTAATCGTATCGGGAACTTCCATTTTGCGACTGATCAAAATCTGACTTATTTCCTCCGTATCGTCAGCCAGTGTGTCCTGATCATGCAACAGGTTGAGCAGATCCCTTCGATCCACGGGCATAAAAAGCGTCTTTGGCATATTCAGACGAAAAACACTTTTCTGCTTGTCCGCTTCGGTTTCCAAATCGCCGATTTGCTCGGCCAGTTGTCTGACCCGCTCCTGATCCTTGGCATAGAGAGCCTCAAACAGGGGTTGCAGCAAGGACACACAGCTAAATACTGTGCGCATATGCTCCTGAATCGGTTTGAACGGCGATTTGTGAAGGAGCCCGGCCAAGGGGCTGGTCGATCTCATTGTCATGCGGTGTTCTCCTTAAGGCAACTGTTTATTTTTGATATTGATGCGTAAATGTTCAATGCGTAGTTACCAGTGCTCACTCCCTTCAGAAAGCTTGCCGATAAGCTTGACCAACGGCTCCGCCGGATAGGTGAGCGAAATCATCTTATTGTTGATTCCCACAAAGAGGCTCGGTCCGGTGAGTTTCGCGCTGTAAATTATATGATGCCCTTTGATATCAGAAACATTCCGCCAGACGCTCCCGGAAGGATCTATAGGCGTATGACCGACAATAAAGGGAGTATGTTTTGGCATTCCTAGATTTTTTAGAAAATGCTTAACATCACTCTTGGTATATCCGGCCAGATAATGGGGTCTCTTCAATCGGCTGTTGATCAGGTCGTTTTGGATTTTGGGATGCTCATGCAGGTTGATCAATTTATTTCGGGAAACTTTTCTTCTGCTCGGCCCGGCATGACAAGTGATAAAGGAATCAGAGAGAACCACATAGGGTAATAACTGGTAAAATCGCTCCATCTCCTCAATATATTTCAGACCGCGCAGTTGGCACAATCGACGGCGCATCAACACACCTTGTGACACCGTGTGCTTGCTGAGACTGCTTGAGAAAGTGTCATGGTTTCCACGTACATAAAAAACGTTTCCGGGAAAGTATTGTTTCAGCCTCAGAATCAAATCCATGATCAGGATGGAGCTGTCCATGTCTTCCATTTCACCGTCAACCTCGGAATGCACAGCGTCACCGAGAAGAATCAGGCAGGCGGTTTCACTTTCCAACCCATCTAAAAATCTATTCTCACTTATAATTTTGAGCAGGTTGTCCACCTGGGCGTGCAAGTCGCCGACAATGATCGGAGTCATGGTTCCGGGAAGTTCTATCAGGCCGCCGGGAATGTCGTTATTGTCCTTTGGTCGATACGCTTCTTGGGTAAGAATGTTATTGACATCTTTGAGCAGGGTGAGCGCCTGCTCCGGCGGCATCAGGCTGACAGGGCCGCCATAGATGGTGTGAATCATGTTCAATGCTTGATAACGACGCTTCTCGACCCGGTACTCACGTCCCTCGTCAGCCACCCGGATGATCTCCACGTTTTTCTTCTCGGTCAGCGGAGTCAGGATGATATCCCCGTTTATATTGCTGATAGTGATATGCCGGTCAGCAACCTCTTGATCAAAATTGAAAATGTTCTGATATTCCTCACTGGCACGACCGATCATCACGGTGTCGCCAGGACAAATTCGGGCGAACCCGCAGATTTTGGAACCAAAGGTGCGCGGGTCAGTAATCACCCAGTTTCTGCGCAGATATTTTCTCCGTACCCCCAGAGGCAGTTCAGGGTAGAAACGCAACACCCGATCACCGAGTTTGAGTTCAAAGGGGTTGCCGTCAAAGGAGACCCGGCTCTCTTTCGTCACCTGTTGCCATTGGTCGTCAAGAGTGAGCCAATGACTCGGATCACGACGGAGAACCAACCATTTCCAGCCGTCAAGGGTGGTTAGGCTCGGTCTGGGGCCGGAGGTGGCGGTCGCCCAGGCCGGAATTCCGGCATCTCCCTCCTCAACAATACACATGGGCGGCTCATCCAAAGATTCCCGAACATAAACCTGCATATTGATCCGATGCAGATAAAGCACAACCTCTTGATACACAGCTACTTGTCGTTTGACCATATCAAGGGTCAAAATTTCATCTACCGGAAAACAGCCTTCTGACTTGCGCTCTTGCCGCTGTTTGAAAATCAGATCTGGCTTAGGTAGAAGGAATTCAAAAATATAACGTTGCCGCCAGTTGCTCTGTAAAAAGCCATGCCCCTCTGGAGGGAGACGGATACGTTCCAGTTGCAGGTGCAACGGTTGCTTCGCATCTGTCCATTCCTGTTCAAACACGGCCAAGGCGTTGGGAAAACCTTCAAAGGGCAGGCCGAGATGCACCTCGCGAGGACGGTAAATAAGGGCCTTGTCCTTCCACCATCCCTTTTTGGTTAAATCAATATACCCTTCATTGGGCCAACCATGAATTTTATTAATATAGTATGTCTTGCCCACACCGGGTGGCCCGGTTACCAGCAGTTGAATAAAGGTCAGGCCGATGGGCAG
>CBDTVG010000012.1:0-15003 GCA_965363745.1 uncultured Candidatus Electrothrix sp.
TACAGGTCTCGTTATTGCCACCCATATAGGGCCTGCACGTATAGCTGCCCGTATTTGGGGGCGTGCCCTGTTGGGTATAGAGATCCAGATCACCGTCTCCGCCAGCGATGTTCACCTCCAGCTTGGTTGTATTTGCTGGCACCTGGATGGAGTAAAGTTGTTCCGCACCTGTTGCTAGAGATACCGTTTCAGCAACACCGTTTGACAATACGGTGATCGAACCGGAAGAACCTGTTGTATAGGTCGCTGTCAGGGTGGAAGTACCGGCAACATAACCTTTCACCATGATATACCAAGTGCCTTCAGCAGGCTCGGTATGGGTACAGGTTTCGTTGTTGCCGCCTACATAGGGCCTGCACGTATAGCTACCCGTATTCGGGGGTGTACCCTGTTGGGTATAGAGATCCAGATCACCGTCTCCGCCAACGATTTTAACTTCCAGCTTTGTCACATTTGAAGGAACTTGGATGGAGTAAAGTTGTTCCGCACCTGTTGCCAGAGATACCGCTTCAGAATCACCGCTTGATAATACGGTGATCGAACCGGAAGAACCTGTTGTATAGGTCGCTGTCAGGGTGGAAGTACCGGCAACATAACCTTTCACCATGATATACCAAATGCCTTCAGCAGGGTCGGTATGGGTACAGGTCTCGTTGTTGCCGCCGATATAGGGCCTGCATGTATAGCTGCCCGTATTCGGGGGTGTGCCCTGTTGGGTATAGAGATCCAGATCACCGTCTCCGCCAGCGATTTTTACTTCCAGCTTGGTTGCATTTGCTGGCACCTGGATGGAGTAAATTTTTTCCGCACCGGTGGTCAGAGATACCGCTTCAGAATCATCGCTTGATAATACGGTGATCGAACCGGAAGAACCTGTTGTATAGGTCGCAGTCAGGGTCGAAGTACCGGCAACATAACCTTTCACCATGATATACCAAGTTCCTTCGGCGGGGTTGGCATGACTGCATGTCTCGTCATTACCGACTATATAGGGCCTGCAATCATAGTTGTCTGTGTCCGGCGAAGCAGCGTATCTGGTGTAGATATCCAAATCCCCGCTTCCGCCTGCAAGCGTGATTTCCAGCCCTGTGGCACCGGATGGAACCTGAATGGAATAAAATTTTTCCTCACCCGCAGTGAGAGAAACCGCAACAGATGCATTGTTTGTTAAAGCCGTGGCCGCATATACGGGGCAGGCCGCATCGGGTACAAGGGTTGCAAAGAAAAAAAACAAAAATATTTTTGTATAGGTGCCAAAGGATAAGCTGTTCATTGTGTCCTCCCTGTCAAAGTATTCTCAGTTTCCATAGTCAACAAGCCAAGAACGACGCTGTAATGATGAATCGCTGTCGGATTCACTGTAGTAAGACCAAGGCAGCTGAGGATTCCAGTATTGTTTTTCCAAGGTCGCTCCCTGTTGTATTGTAATCAGCCGGGCTGGAGTTTCATCACTCAGGCTGTTTCGTATACGCTGATCAAGATCAGGTGGAGCGGACATGGCAACGACGTTATCAAGCGGCTCAATATGCTGTACAGGAACTCCCGCTTGGGTCGCATTTTCAGACAGGGCGGACACAGCAGCCGGGCCGGTATCCGCACCGAGAAACAGGGGGGAAATATTGGCGGGCAGGTTCGGGAAATAGGGGATGACGAAAGGGGCGGGAGTATCGGTGTCCAGCTCTTTTCTCACCGTTTTAGTCGCTTCCGTCAGTAACCCGTTCGTTGTCTCCGGGTACAACATTTCATATCTTCCGACAAACAGATCAGTTATTCTATACCAGAATCTGAAAATATACGGACAGGAATTTTCCTCAACAGGCCGTATCAGCACCACGTAATATGCATCGCTGTTGATTGTATCTGTATTTGATACCTCAAAACGCCATGCCTGTTTTTCTCCCCAGCCTATGTTTTCAGCATCCGCCCTGATGCCGCCGGGATTGTATGCCTGCGTTTCAACAATCCACCATGCCCCGACAGACCATTCGGGAGCCTCTGCGGCTTGCGCAAAGGATACTACATATGGTGTTCCATGCGCTAAGATCAGCAAAACCAAGCTGAACAGCAGAATGTTTCTTTTTATCATGACATCCCTCCGTTATTTGAGTAACAGCAATATAATGCCGCTTATTGTAGGTGAACTATTATGTTGCAGAATAATTTCCCCGGCATCGCCGACAGCATAGGGCTTTTCTCCGGGCAGGCCCCATATGCCTTCAAAATGCACCTGAGAACAACTTTTCATCACAGACCATTGTTCTCCGTTATACCGAAGAACAGTTGCTTCCCGGCCCACGGCATAGGTTTCTTTGTCAGAAATAGAGAACACGCCTTTAAGAGGGGCGGAAGAAATTTTGTTCATGGTATCCCATTGTGTGCCGTTATAATGAAGAACTGTACCGGATGAGCCTACGGCGTAGATATCGTTTTCAGAACTGCCTGACACACTTTGCAAGGTTGCTGTCACCGGATTTTGAACAGCGATAGCGGTCCATCGTGTTCCGTCATACTTCATAATCGTCCCTGATTCCCCGACAGCATAAACATCTGTCGCAGAGGAACCCCAGACTCCGAACAGCATTTTAGAGCTGCCGATGTCCACAGCTGACCATCGTGTTCCGTCGTACTTGATAATCGTCCCTGATTCCCCGACGGCGTAAACATTTGTCGCAGAGGAACCCCAGACTCCGAATAGCATTTTAGAACTGCCGCTGTCCATAGCTGACCATCGTGTTCCGTTGTACTTGAGAATCGTCCCTGATGCCCCGACTGCATAAGCATCTGTCGCTGAGGAACCCCAGACACCGTACAGCGTCTCAGTGGTACCGCTGTCCATAGCTGACCATCGTGTTCCGTTGTACTTGAGAATCGTCCCAGCATCCCCGACAGCATAAATGTCTGTTGCAGAGGCACCCCAGATTCCTTTGAGGCCAAGGCTGAACCCGCTTTCCATTGATTTCCATTCGCATAAAGCTCCATAGCTTATGGATGCATAGAGGAACAGGGCCAGAAGAAAGGAAAAAAAGAGAAGGAGCCGGGTCGATTGTTTTTTTGCAGTGATCATAGTATGAGGTATGCCTGAATGGAATGTACATCTTATGAGGATGAAGAAAATACAGGTTGATCAATCGTGATGCGATAAAACCATCATCAAACTTTTCTGTCGCCTCTGTAACTAGTCTAATTTTTTGTTACTGTCAAGGAGATATTTGTCCAATACTCTGTTGTTTCTTGTGAAATATCCGCGAGTATTCGGTATTTCCAATTAACATCTTTGATCCGTATCCGATACATACAATACCGGATCTTCTATCCCCGCTTCCCTAAACCCCTTCAAGCGCAGCACACAGGCATCGCAACGACCGCAGGAAAACTCTCCCGCCGGATCATAGCAGCTGTGGGTCATGGAATAATCCACGCCGAGCCGGGTGCCGAGCTGGATAATTTCTTTTTTACTCAACTCAATCAGCGGCGCATGTAGCTTAAACGGATTGCCGGTGCTCCCCGCCTTAGTTCCAAGATTGGCCGCCCGCTCAAAGGCACTGAGGAAATCAGGACGACAGTCTGGGTAGCCGCTGTAATCCACGGCATTAATGCCGAGAAAGATGTCATTGGCCTTCATCACTTCGGCCCAGGCCAAGGCGTGCGAGAGAAAGATGATATTGCGACCAGGCACATACGTCACCGGGATTTCATTGTCCATTTCCTCCACCTCTCGATCCTTGGGCACCTCAAGAGAGGAGGTCAGGGCGGAACCGCCGATAGCCGCTAAATCAAGACGCAAAATAAGATGTTCCTCAGCGTGCATCGCCTTGGCAATGGCGGAGGCCCGTTGAAGTTCAATATCCTGCTTCTGTCCGTAGCGAAAACTGAGGCAGTAACACTGAACCCCCCTGGATCGGGCAATGGCCAAGACGGTGCTGGAGTCGAGTCCTCCACTGAGAAGAATAACCGCTTTTCTTTGCCTGCTGTTCATCGCTGTCCTTTATCGTTTTGTGCAAATTATCGTTTAAGCAGGATACCGGTCTGTCGGATTGAGGGTCCCCCATACGCATCAAAGGATACTATGGGTGATACGTCCCCCCATGATGGTGAGAACTGCCCGACCTTGCAACGTATTTCCTATGAAAGGTGAATTGTGACTTTTTGAGACTACCTGCTCCTCAGTATAGATAAAGCTTAGATCAGGATTGATCACGGTGACATCCGCAACAGCCCCTATGCTGAGGGTTCCGGCGTTAAGCCCCAGGATGCAGGCCGGATTCACCGACATCAGCTCAATCAGTCGTCGTTCATCAATTACCCCGTTCCTGACCAAGGCGAGGGAGAGAGGAAGGGATGTTTCCAAGCCGATGATACCGTTCATTGCCCGGTCAAATTCCACTTCTTTTTCCAAACCGGAATGCGGGGCGTGATCTGTGGCGATGGCATCAAAGGTGCCGTCAACGAGCCCCTGCCTGATGGCCTGCCGATCCTCTTCAGAGCGCAGAGGCGGATTCATTTTGGCGTTGGTGTTGTAGCCCGCAACAGCTTCATCGGTGAGGGTGAAATAATGCGGCGCAGTTTCAGCGGAGACCCGTACTCCTCGTTGCTTGGCTGAACGAATCAATTCTGTGCTCATGGCGGTGCTCACATGGGCGATATGTACCCGTTTACCTAAGTATTCCGCCAAAGCGATCTCCCGATACACCATGATCGACTCCGCTGCGGCGGAAATTCCTTTCAAGCCCAGTCGGGTGGACATAGGCCCCTCATTCATCACGCCGTTGCTCAACGAGGGTTCCTCGCTGTGTGAAATAACCACCAAACCGTGGTCGTCACCGTATTCCATGGCCCGGCGCATGAGCTGGCTGTCACGTACCGGCAGACCGTCATCACTTACCGCGACAATCCCGGCCTCTCTCATTTCTCCGAATTCAGCTAAACCTGTGCCTTTGCTTTTTTTGCTGATCGCGCCCACCGGATAGACACGGGCATCCGCCTTGGCTGCCTGAGCAAGAATCATGGCGGTAACCGCCCGGCAGTCATTGACCGGTTTGGTGTTGGGCATGCAGGCGACACCTGTGAATCCGCCCGCTGCGGCTGCCTTAGCTCCGGAAAGAATATCCTCTTTGTACTCCTCACCCGGCTCCCGTAGATGCACATGCATATCAATCAAACCCGGCACCAGCCAGCATCCTTTGACATCTATTTCTTGAATGTCCGCAGGTGCGGTAGATGCGGGGCTGACAATATGCCCATCAACGATCAATACATCGCCTGCATGATCAACTTGATTTGCCGGATCAATAATCCGACCGTTTTTCAGCAACAGGGAAACCGGCATTATTTAACTCTCTGTCAAAAAAATTTTAGGAAAAATTCTAAGAACTATGGTAAGCTACCATTTCACATGGGTTAAATATTTCCCATGACCAAATACAATAAGGCCATACGAACAGCCACACCGTTTGTCACCTGTTCCAAAATCACGGACTGCGGCCCGTCCGCGACATCAGGCATCAATTCAATACCCCGGTTGATAGGGCCGGGATGCATAATCAGCGCATCCGGGTGCGCCCAGGATGCTACCTCAGCCGTGACTCCGTAATGAGCGGCATATTCCCGCAATGAAGGCAGGAGGGGATCATCCTGCCGCTCTTTTTGGATACGCAGGGTCATAACCACGTCAGCATCCTCAACCGCCTCTTTCATGCTGACGCAGACCGTCACCCCGAGTTGATCCAGTCCCGGCGGAATAAGTGTTCCCGGTCCATGGACAAAAACCTGCGATCCCATCCGGGTGAAACCGAGCATGTTTGAATGCGCAACTCTGCTGTGCAGAATGTCGCCGAGAATAGCGACTTTGAGGCCGTCCAACCGCCCTTTGTGCTCACGCACGGTCATCAGATCTAGCAGGCCTTGAGAGGGATGTTCATGGGTGCCGTCTCCTGCATTAATAACCGCCGCATTGACATATTGGCTCAACATATGCGGAGCGCCGGAAAAAGAATGACGAATAATGATAATATCAGGATGCATGGCCGAAATATTTCGGGCCGTGTCAATAAGAGTCTCGCCTTTTGTCGTCGAGCTGGTGGAGGCGGAGATATTAAAGGTGTCCGCGCTCATCCGTTTGGCGGCGATCTCAAAGGAAAGTCGAGTGCGGGTGGACGGTTCAAAAAAAAGGTTGATAATGGTGTTGCCGCGAAGAGTGGGCACCTTTTTGATGGGTCGGGAGGAAATTTCTTTAAATGATTCCGCAGTAGTCAATATATAATCTATATCATCCGCTGACAAATGATCCATGTCCAGGATATGCCGGTGCGAAAAACAATAGCCGGTAGTCATATAAGTAAACCAGTCAGGGTGAGGTAAATCCGCAGACTACGCAGGAGCGCATAAGCGGTTCTCATAAAAAACGTTTTCATTATTGCAATAATCGCCGCATTATGGCAACTGAAAAATGTTGCGCAGGCGGCGAATCACTCAACGATCAATGAAGAATGTCACCGATTCTGTTCCAACGGATGGAGGTGAAGCGTTCCGTGGAAAAAAGTGATTGATCAACATCCCATGACCAATACAGAATAAAGGCCTTGCCGCGAACCGCCTTCAGATCGACAAACCCCCAAAATCTGCCGTCAAACGAGTTGTCCCGATTGTCGCCCATGACAAAAATATTCCCATCCGGCACTGTAATCGGGCCGTAATTATCGCGAGGGCTTTCCGATGCGGGAAGAATTTTGTTGTCCGTGAATTCTCCATGAGGATCGTCAACGAGCACGCCGTTTATGAAAATCTTTTTGTCTCGCAACTCAAGGGTTTCGCCTTCAGTGGCGATAACTCTTTTTATATAATCCAAGCTGGGATTATCAGGGTACTTAAAGACAACAATATCTCCTTTTTTAGGCTCCTTGATAGGAATCAGCACTGAACCGGTGAATGGATTTTTAACGCCGTAGATGAATTTACTCACCAAAATATGATCACCGATCAAAAGCGTATGCAACATGGAACCGGAAGGAATTTTGAATGCCTGAATAATAAAAGTGCGAATAAAAAATGCGAGAACAAAGGCTATAAGTATAGCCTCCACACATTCTCGAACAGTGGATTTTTTTTTTGTCTGCATATTTTTCATGGGAGACACCTCTTGTTTTTTCTTTACAGGATGAGGCGGATAAAAATTCTTCCGCCTGATTATAAAATATAAAATAATGACAAGTATCCTAAAAAAAATTAAACTTCAAGCGGCATTTAACACCCGCATAAAAGAGAAAATCGTATAAAGTACGTATCTTCAAATCGTTACATGTTCCGAAAAAAATTCAGGGGATAAAAAAAATTATAACTCCGGCGGCTAATTTTACAAAAAGCACGATGCATCCCTTGACATTTTTTCTTTTTTATGACCTATTAACTTTATACGTTTAGTATTTTTGCAAATAGGTTCGCTCTCAAATCGAGAGGGATGATGCTGTTGTCAAGCACCTGTCAATAAAAAAATATTGCTGAAGAATATAGCATGGCAAAAAAGGAAAAACTCGTCGTCGGAATTGATATCGGTTCCCATGCCGTAAAAATCTGCGAGATGCAGAAATCAGGCAAAGACGGGTATGAACTTCTATCTTTCGGTAGTACGCCTATCTCTCCCGGAGCTGTGGAGGACGGTGTTCTGCAGGATGCAGAGGATGTGGCGGCTGCGATCACAGAACTGTTTAATAATCTTAAAATAAAAAATAAACGGGTCGGCCTCTCTATTTCTGGTTATTCCGTTATCGTTAAAAAAATTAATATTGAGATGCAAAACGAGGAAGAACTTGCTGACCGGCTTCATGAGGAAGCTGAACAGTATATTCCTTTTGATATTAATGAAGTGTACCTAGACTTTCAAGTGATTAAAGCGGGCGAGGATGAGTTTGATCGCAGTGAAGTCATGCTGGTGGCGGCAAAAAAAGAGGTGATTGACGATTACTTGGACATGTTGCAGGAAGGAAAATTATTACCGGTACTGGTTGATGTGGACAGTTTCGCTTTAGAAAATATATGGACTATCATGTCAAAAATTCCGGGAAATGTTTGTCTGATTGATATAGGTGCGTCCAAAATGAATATTAATATTATTGCGGATGGAGCTTCTGTTCTCGCCCGTGACGTGGTGATGGGTAGTGATGATCTCACTCAGGAAATAGCCAGTACGCTTGATATTGATTATGAGGATGCCGAAGGGCTTAAAACAGGCCAAGTGGAGGCTGATGAGGAACAGCAGGAGGAGCTTCATGAAATCTTCACCACTATATGTACCCGCTGGGTTTTGGAAATCAAAAAGGCTATTGATCTGTACAGCAATAATAATCCCAAAAGACCGCTTTCCTCTCTCGTTCTCAGCGGAGGCGGGTCAAAGGTTGTCGGGTTGAAAGAGTACCTTTTCAATGAAACCGGGCTTGAAGTGGTCGTTTTTAATCCTTTTGAGGGGATGAAGGTGAATGAAAAGAAAATCGACATGGAATACCTTAAGGCCGTAGCTCCTGAAATGTCTATAGCGGCGGGGCTGGCGATACGTCCTGCGGAATTTTAAGATATGATCCGGATCAATCTCCTGCCTGTTAGGCAGATGAAACAAAAAACGCAAGCGCAGAAGCAGCTTGCCGTCGGCGGGATAGTTATAGTTGCGGTGCTTGTGCTCCTTGCGCTTGGTACTCTGTATTTAGGATCGACAGTCAAAGGATTGGAAGGGAAGATAACTCTTCTTGAAACGGAAAAAAAACGCTTGAAAGAAGTATTGGACACGATTGATAATTTGAAAAAAAAGAAGGACGCGGTTGAAAAACAAATAAATATTGTTCAAGATCTGAAAGATAAATCCATACTGACAGTGCGTGTCCTTGATGAAGTCGCCCGGATTACACCGCACGAACGCATGTGGTTGACCAGTCTTGATCAGGGAGGAGGGAGCCTAAAAATTAACGGTATGGCTTTGGATAATCGAACTGTGGCAAACTATCTTGAAGATTTGAAAGGCTCAGAATATATTTCAGATGTAACTTTAGTCAGCTCCTCACTGGCCAAATATGCTGGAAGAAATCTTAAAAGCTTTGTCCTCTCCTGCGCAGTCGCCCTGCCTAATACTGATGACAAAGATGCTTCTCCTGAAACCTCCAATTGACAAAATAATGCATTATGGCCTCAGAGAGTTCAAGCGCAAAATTTGATACCTTTCTCAAGGAAAAATATATACCGCTGGATAATAAGTTTAAAATTGCCATCGGAGCAATATTGCTTATCTTGCCTGTCGCTCTTTTTTATTTTTTTATGCTCACTCCTACATTAGATACAATTAAAGGGCTGAAGACAAAAAGGGATTCTTTGCAAGCAGAAGTAAAGAAAGGGGAAAAAGCAGAAAAAAATTTACCGCAATACAGAAAAGAACTTGCGGAGGCAGAGGAACGCTTTGAACATATTTCCATTGTTCTACCGAAAACAAAAGAAATTCCCGATTTGTTGCGTAAAATTTCCGACCGGGGCACAAGCGCTGGGTTGGATTTCAATTCGTTTAAACCCGGCAATGAAACGCCCAAGGATTTTTATGCTGAGATTCCAATCAGTATTCAGATTCGCGGCCCGTACCATAATGTTGGGTACTTTCTTGATCAGGTGAGCAAATTGGATAGAATTGTAACGGTTAATAATATAAAAATGGGAGCCCCCACAAAGCAGGAAGGTGAGATGTTGCTGAATTCCTCCTGTAATCTGTTGACCTACCGCTTTACAAATGAACAGGTAAGCGCTCCAGCAAAATGAACAGGGACGGTTCAATGAAGTTTGCCTCGAAAAAAAATATTTTGCCGATATTGATTCTGCTTATACTTATTACCGTTTTGTGTTGCAGTTCGGTATCAGTATCAGCCGTTGAAGCGGATGAAAAAAATGGTGTCGCAAATGCATCGCCGAAGCTGGTAGAGGAGCTGGAACAGCGGGAAGTAGATAAATTTCAATATCAATTTGAGGATAGGCCTGATCCTTTTTTGCCCTTTCTTGAGCCGAACCAGACTCAACGACTGGATACTACTGGCGATGAACTAGTTGAGGGACCGAGCGGCCCATTGCGATATATTCAGTGGCTTGAGCCCAGCCAATTAAGCTTAGTTGCTATAATGACTGTCGGGGGCAGAACAATGGCTATGGCTGAGGATGTTACCGGTAAAGGATATACCTTGGAAGTAGGTATACCTATAGGTTTACACGGCATTATAAACAGTATTAAAAACGAACAAGTCAGGATTACGGAAACAACCAAGACCAAGTCAGGAAAAATTAATACAAAGGAAATAATAATGCGTTTGAAAAAAGAGGGAGACAGATAAAAATGCAACGTTTCTTTTCACTTGACGGACTCAAAAGGACAAGGCGTAATCCCGTCTGTTTTCTTTTTTTCGCTGTCGTTATCAGTTTGCTGTTGGTCTGCGCACCTGTCTTCGCTGCTGAACAGGGAGCAGTTGCCGAGAAAAATACGATTATAGGAATGAATGCGGTCCGGGCTGAAGAAAATTTAGAAATAACTATTTTTTGTGGTAATCCAGCTACATACAAATCATACCGGCTGTCTACGTCCAAAAATAAAAAATTGATTGTTGACATTAATGATGCTGAAATTAAGAATCAGGACGAATTTAATCGGTCTAATCTGTCTAAATTCGACATTGATGTGACCGGTAGCGCTATACCGGATGCCCTCTCCAAATTGATAAGGATTCAGTTCACCCTTCCCAGAATGTACCCATTCACAACAAAGGTGGAAGACAATAATATTGTCATCACCCTTAAAGAATTTTATAAAGATGGAGAGCAGGTTACGCCGCAGGAAGAAGGTAATGATACTCCTGAGTCCGAAGCGGCACCTGCGTCACAACCTGTAGCCAAAGCGGCTAAAGCCCCCGCCCCTGATAATACTGAGCCTGTTAAGGCTGTTAGTGATCAAGCTGATTCTAAAAAAACGTCGCAACAGGAATTCATTGATATGCCAGCGATTAATCCATTAAACACTGTGGCGGATAGCGGTGGCGGTAGTGGTGCGACAGGTAGCGCAACGCAGGATCGCACCTTCGATCCCGATAGCAACGGATTGATCAGTGTAGATTTTTACAAAATTGATCTCCATAATGTGTTTCGTATGTTACGGGAGATCAGCGGTAAAAATATTGTGGTGGCGGAAGGCGTTTCCGGCAACTTAACACTTGCTCTGACTGATGTTCCTTGGGAGTTCGCCCTTGATATTATCTTGAATCTCAAAGATTTGTCAAAGATTGACAGGGAGAACACGCTTGTTATTTATCCTAAGGATAAAGAATTTATCTGGCCGGAAAAGGAAGACGAGTCGCTCAGTATCGAAGTGGATGAGAGGATTACAGGAGGTAATATTACCATCAAGCAGGAACAACATATTCCACCGGCCATGCTTGAAGCTAAAAAGTTGATAGCACGCGGAAGGATGGCGGAGAAAAAAGGCAATTTGGAAAATGCCGTTCAGCTTTATGAGAAAGCTCTTACCCGGTGGCCTAAAAACGCTAAACTGGCTAACAAAATTTCCGCAATATACCTTGCCAAACTCAACCAAAACGCCAAGGCTGTTTATTTTGCGAAAAAGGCCCTTGCGGCGAACAAAAAAAATAGCGGAGCAGCTTTGAACGCAGCCATCGGTCATGCCAACATGAAGGAAAATCGGCAGGCTCAGAGATATTTTGATCAAAGTATCAATACCGGAAAACCAAGTCGTGAGGCGTTGATCAGTTATGCGGCGTTCAGTGAGCGACAAAAACAGTACAATGCGGCTCTGCGATTATTAGGTAAACTGAATGAGCTGTACGGACAGGATTTGAATTCTATGGTTGCTCAGGCTCGTATTTTGGACGCTCAGGGCAATCACGCCGCTGCGCGCAAAATATACAAATCACTTCTTTATGCCGGTTTCCGAATTCCGCCGGATTTGAAAAAATTTATCATGAACAAAATTAAATATAATTGAACCCGGTGACACCGCATGCCGGAAGACAGGAAGACCGGAAGATTAAATATGACAGATAACAACAGAACGATTATCAAGGAAAACATCATGAAACGCTCTCTACGTTTATCGCCCAGTTTTCTCGCAGTGGTGATCATGACAGTGTTGCCGCTCTGTTCATGTGTGGAGGTAAAGAAGCCGCCTGCAACTGAAAAGCAGGAGAGTCCCAAAACAGCCCGCCTCTCCGACCGTCAAGAACCGCAACGCACTGTTATAGATCCGGCCCTGTTGCCGAAGCGTTTTCAGCAAGCGGGATATATGATTAATGACGATGCGGAAAACACGATGCTGGACAGCAGTGCCTCGGATGACTTTCAGCTAAAAGTCGGTGCGGATATCACAACTCGTGAGCCGATTTCTCTGAGGGAGGCAATGAAAGCCCTTATTAGAAGCAAAAATATGAGTCTGAGCTGGGCCAGTGATGTTAATCAGGATCTTGTTGTTGATATAGCTGTCACTGCTGATGATAACTTTTACGATGCCATTGATAATATTCTGCGCCAACTGGATTATTTTTACGAAATTAAAAATTCAACTCTTATTATCAAGTATAGGGAAACAAAGCAATATCATATTGCTATGCCCTTTACCAAACAAAAATATAGTAATGCTATCGGAGGAGATTTACTCGGTAATGATGATCTCAGTAAAAGTACTGAAGGTACTATACGCATTGACAGTGAAGAGAATGAATTTGATATTTGGGGGAATATTCAAAAGAATCTTGATGTGCTCATAGCAACTTGGGGCTCAACAGTCACCACTCCCGAAGCATCTTTGGAAAGCACTGAAGAAAAAAAGGGCGAAGAGAAAGAAAACGAAGAGGATACAGTAGTACCAGCTCAGTTATCTCGCCGAATGTCATCGACAGATTCCAGTTATACCATCGACAAGCCTGTCGGCCTGATAACTGTTCATGCGCCGCAATCCCTGCAAAAAAGGATTGCCGACTATCTGACTGCTCTTGAACGGGAGTTGTATAAACAAATAATTATTGAAGCAAAAATTATTGAAGTGCAACTAGAGGATAATTCATCTCTCGGTATCAACTGGAACACCTTGCTTAAAAATTTAAGTTCTATAGGCGGTAGCATTAGTGCAAGCACAAATTACAGCAGGGGTACCGCTAGCTCTGATGCCTCTTCTAACAATAATAATATAATCACAGATACTTTGTCATTGGCTAGTAGTGCCGCAACCATTATATCTGGCGGTGCCGCAAATGCTGCTTCAGTCGGAGTGAGTCTTGCCGGATTCTCCATTGATTCGTTCATTAATGCACTAAAAAAACAAGGAAAAACTTCTATTCTTTCCAATCCGAAAATCAGCGTTATGAACGGTCAACCAGCACTTATAACGGTTGGGAGAAATGTTACCTATATTGAAAGCATTGAAACTGAAGTAGATCCAGAAACTCGCATAGAAACTTTTAAGGTCAAAACAGAACGAGTTCTTTCAGGTGTCGGACTTGCTCTTTCTGCGGTGGTCAAAAATAATAACGATGTTGTCATGAACCTTGTTCCGATAACATCAGAGCTGGCAGAAAATATAGAGTATATGGAAATAGGTTCTGCACGAATTGGTCTGCCCATAATTAATGTTCGAGAAATGAGTACAACTGTCACGGTCAAGAACAATTCAGTGCTTGTGCTCGGCGGACTTATCAGTGAGACAGATATTAACGAGGGAGATTTTCTTTTTGGCACAAAAAATATTCCCTATTTGAAATATTTGTTTGGCTACGAAGACAAAAAGAAAACAAAAAGAGAACTGATTATTTTATTGAGACCACGAATTATTAACTAAAATACTTTTATTTACTTACCCGTTTCACTCTATTTGGGAGCAACATATGAACCTATTGAGCTACATATCTATAGGGATAGTATTAATCGGTGGACTTACCGGCTGTGGTCAAACCACTGTTGAAACGCTTATGATTCCCGCCGCTGTGGGTCCGAATGCGCCCGGAAAAGGAATGACAGCTGTCATTCTTCCCTTTGCCGACTACAGCAAAGGGGACAATATCGCTTCGGCCTTTCGTCGCAATCTCTTGATAACGGAATCGCTGACAGATAATCTGACCAGTAACGGCTTTCGTTTATCCATACAGGAAGATGTTTTTAAATATCTTGTTGAAGAGGAAATTATCAATCCCGCTCCTTATAATGATGCGGGCTCTGCCTCTCTTTCCCATGAATTGCAAGATTCGGATTGGTCCGATGTCATGAAAGGTAAGTTGCAGGGATACATGCAGGAACACATTGTCAACAGCGGCGTGACTCCCGCCGACGGACCGGGAACGCATGGTCTGAGTGCCCAGGAAATTGTAAAAATGGGAAGAAAATTCGGAGCGGATTATATCATCAGGGGCAGGATACTTGAATTCAAAACTCGGCAGGAACATAGCTGGGCTCCGTGGAAACGCGGCGTACTTCCTTTCGTTGTCGGCAGTGCGAACAAGATCGCCTTTGGTTTTGCGGAGTCAAGCCGCTACGACAATTGGGACAGTATCCTCGCAGGCAGCACTTGGGGAAGGATTATCGGCAATAATGTCAGTGGCCCATGGAATCCTGACAGCTCAACCGGCTTCCTCGGTCTAAGCGGCGGAGCGAATGCGATAGCATGGACTGCGCTCGGAGCCGCACTCGGAGATATGACCTCTCATAGCGGGCGAATAGATCAGGCTGTTGTGCAGATGCGTGTCTGGGTGCAAAGTTCCTATGATGCCAGTGTCATTTGGACAAATCGGGTTGATGTCAAGGTTTCACCGGAATCTGTCTTGGCGGATAATCAGTACGACACCCTCTTTGAACAGGCGATCAGAAAGGCGACAACGGCACTTATGGACAATTTTGTGAGGTACGGTATCCCTCAATAACGATTTGATATCGTTTACAACGGCAAAAAAAGGCCCGGACAGCTACTGTCCGGGCCTTTTTTTATGCGAATCGACTTTG
>CBDTVG010000013.1:0-14417 GCA_965363745.1 uncultured Candidatus Electrothrix sp.
GTCAGCATGCGGGTGTCAAACCCCTCAACTCCAAGCACACCGTACTTTTTCAAAAAGTCTTCCAAGGTGCCGGTTGATCTGAAATTACTGGGCACGGCCTGATACTCACGCATCAAAAAGGCGCGGGGATGAACGGACAAGGATTCCATATCCTCTTCGTTGACCCCGTAGTTGCCAATCAGGGGATAGGTCATGGTCACCAGCTGGCCGGTATAGGAGGGGTCGGTCAACACCTCCTGATAGCCGCTCATGCTGGTATTAAAAACAATTTCACCCACCGCTTCCCCGGCTCCGGTAAAGGAACGACCAGTCAGCACAGTGCCATCTTCAAGCGCTATTAATGCTTTCATGTGTTATAATTATTTATTGTTTTATAGAAGAGATAGATTTTTCAGTTGCGGCGCGTCTATTATATTGTTGCGCTGATACTTTTAACATTCTCTGTATCAGCTTGCAATTGGAAATCAAGAAAGGATTACCTTCCAATGTACAGGCGACTCTCACTCATGCGTTCGCCAAATTTTTTTGCAAAAAAAAGCATACAACATGCAATATTTAAACCAACAAACAGTGCAATACCTCTATTCATCTGACGGTATTATTGATATGTTTTTCCATTATATTTCAGCCAGCCGTTTATATGATTACCAGCCGGATCATTATGTGTCCAGTGAATGAGACCACCTTTATCATTCCATTCATACTCTCCGTAAAACTCTATTGTACTATTTTTCTGTAAATTTTGAATTTTATCTGCGAGATCAATATTATGAGCGACAAGCAGTGTTTGTTTGGGACTTACTCGTATTATAAATTTTTGATGACGGGGTTCTACGAGATCGTCATCTAAAAGAACTATGACAACACCTTTACCTTGAACTTGGATATTGCTCTTTTGATTATCAAAAGCTTCCTGAAGGATCGTAATATAATCTTGAGGGGGTTGTTGGTGCTGTCCAGCAATTCCTGATAAAAGCGCTGCAACAGTCAATAAAAGATTATTCATTTTCTCAATATGTTTTAATAGATTAAAAAGAATGGAGTCTTGCGCCTAAAATGCGTGAGATTTTTTCGAAGGGTTTGTTGTTCCGATGTTTAACAACTAAGCAACTGTATCCGTTCTGCTCTCAGCCGACTTAAGAATTTTCAGCAATATAAGGAGCAATCTCTTCCGGCTTCAGGCAGCATTCCTCCATGCCTAATGAGCGAATATTCTCTATAGTTCCGGGCAACAAACACGAATCAGGCTCCTGCAAAAGAATTTTTCCCCCATTGCTGACAACCGCTTCCATCCCAATTTTCAAGTCCTGCTCCACACCGCTCAAAAACACCAAGGTCAATGTGAAACCAAACACCTCCGCCGCTGAACAAAGTAAATCATTAGAACTAAGTGAGGTTATATTTGCTTCGTTATCCTCACCGGAGAAAACAGGTATTCCCTCACGAGAAAGAAATATTATCTTTTCGCGACAATTTCCAACCCGACACTGCCCGCCCAACAAGTCTTCGCCGGAAGAACAAGGCAGAGTGGTATAACTGGTGAAGTCGTCAAGATATGACGATAAATATTTAATAATACCGGGATACATATTCTGCAAAACCACAACCGCCATCTCGCTGTCGTACTTCAGAGCGGGAATAATTTTCTGCAGTTCCAGCATTCCCCCCAGTCCGCCAAGTATCAACAACAATTTACTCGCCGGTTTGTCCGATTTCGGTTTATCATGCACCGGATTTAATTTCTTGGCCCGGCTGACATTATCAACACAAAAGTCCTTCACGTTCGTCAGAATATAGTGCAACCGCTCACTAATAAGATTCCATGACTCAGGGTTGACCGGTTTGGCGACCACATCAACTGAGCCGTATCGCATAAAATCCATCATCTTCGAATAATGCTGGTCGTTAAAATTACTCACCAGCACCACCGGCGCGGGAGAGCGTATCATTATATGCTTCAAGGCGACATTACCGCTCATAACCGGCATGGTCATATCAAGGGTCACAAGATCAGGAACCTGCATTTCCAAAAACTTCAGAGCTTCCTTGCCGTTCGTCGCTGTCCCCACCACCTTGGCGTTGATCTGTTGTTCAAAGAGCTTGACAAAGGCTTTGGTGAAAAAACGTGAATCATCAACCACCAGTACCCTGGGCAGGCTTGATTTCTCATCACCGGGTGTTGTATCTTTAGTCTGTTCGTCAATACGCCGCGCGGCCTCTAATAACAGAAAATTCCACGAGGAATCAATAGTCCGTGCATTCGTGGAGGCGAACAACATACTGAATGTCCCTGACGGCCAGCTCATTATTCGATAAAAGGCCTCTTCTCCGGTTAACTCTCCAAACTCAGCGTGAATAATTTCATTATCAGCAAAGTAAAGAACCCCCCTGTTATTTTCGCTGAGCACGCTCAACTTTCTGTCGTCTCCGGCGAGACAGGCAAACTGCACAAGATCCACAAGCCCCAATCCCTCAATTTCACCGACAAAACCGCTTCCAACGGAATTATTCATATGTACATACTATTTTTCTTGATGTGATCAAATTCACAAAGCGTTAAACGTGACATGGGTCGCGATAAACACCAACATAAGGACAAAAAATTCTTTAAAATGGGTTTCAGGCACCCGTTGTAATAATTTCGATCCGAACTGAGCACCGAACAGCACTCCGATGATTCCCGGAAGCGTGACAGCCCAGTATATTGTTCGCCCGAAAAGCAGGTGAACAGTGAGGGCGGTTAAGGAAAGAACCATCATCAGGGCTATACTGCTTGCCACTGAATGAACCATAGCGAGTTTGCAACGCATGTTAAAAAACGGCACCAGCCAGTCGCCCACACCAATACCGAGAAATCCGGTCAAAATACCGCCGATCAGAGTAATAAACCTGCCTCGGCGAGCCGCTTGAAGATCAGCTTGATCTGCGCCCTCAATAAAAAAATCATCCCCTCGAAGAAAAACATAGGCGATAAAAAAAATTGTCAAACCAAGAAAAAGCTCAATCCAGACAGGATGCAACAAAAAAGATAGCGACACCCCTACGATCACAGCCGGTATGCCGGAAAAAAGCATCATTCGTACAAGCCGCCAATCAATGAGATTGGCCCGGGCGTTGCTATAAGAAGCACTTATCTGTCCGAAAAATTGAATAACTATTGTGCAGAGTACAGCGTCATTGGGTTGCAGATCCGTGAGTGTCAATAAAACCGGCATCCAAAGAACCCCTCCGCCAAGTCCGAAAAACATAGCTATAGATGATATCGCCATACCGATCGGCAACATCAGCCAGTATTCGGAAAAGATCAACACTTATAAAAACTCCTGCCGAATTCCGCTAGGGTGCCCTCAAGTTCATCAAGCACCTCGACCGCATCATCAACCCGGGTTTCATTATCCCCTTCGAGCAAGGTGAACCGCAACTGATCGCTCATGCTCTTGACCAGCAGAATAAGCTCCTGCTCGTTCGCATTTAAATCATTAATATTACGAGCAAGCTCTCCGAGTTCATCCCTGTCCTGCTCAGGCAGGGTTATGGAAAAATCACCTGCGCTCATCGCTCTGGTTCTTTCAATGATACGTTCAAGAGGAAACATAATTCGCTTTGTGAAGAGCATCATCACCAATCCGATAGCCAGCAACAAATTTCCGAGCATAACACGGACTTTCAGGAGAATTTCATTAACAATATCAGCGGAAAAATCGGATGAAATATGCTCGTTGAGAATACCCAGAACCTGTTCACCCCTGAGAAAGAATTCCATTTCAACAGCCATTGTCAAAAAAACAACACCGATAAAGACGATATAAAAAATCAGCTGGCGCTGTAGACCGCTTTTTGGAAAAAAATTAAAAGAAATCACAACAAATATGACACTTAGTTCTTTGCATCCATCATTTTTTCCAAATATTTTTTAAACGCCCGCAGATCATCTTCATAAATATCCTTAAACAAAACTCCTACGATATAGCATTGATCATCTGATATTTTTTTTGACCAAACCACTTCTGCAACTGCTGTCAGGGGTTTGGCAGCGGTCCCAGCATCAACAAGAAAGACTGTATTGTGTAAATAATGCTGCCACCCACGCAACTCAATGACAAGATGCAACATTGTTCCATTCTTGTATAATTCATCAATCGTAAAGCAAAGACCGGTCTCCGAGACATTATTGGTGACTGCTGTTCTCACCTCCGTGTCTGTCATCGGGTATTGCAACTTGTTGACATTCAGCTTCACCTGCTTGTCAATCCTGGAGGCCTTCCGCCTGCATTTTCCTGTTTTTTCAAACGCCATTTTATTCTGAATAATTTTAATTTTTCATGTTTTTTAAACAGCACAAAAAAACGATGCGCACAACACACCGGTACATAATTATTCCTTAATTTTCGCTGTAAAAGAGAGGGCCTCGTTCTTACAGGATATCGTCTATATTTTTAACATCATCCAATTCAATCGCCTTAGCGAATTGATCATCAACGAGCCCTTCGATATTATTATCAGAAATCAGTTTATAGCGAACCATCAAATCGGCAATTTCCTGCATTTCCTCCATCTTAGGAACAAATTGCTCGTAAATGACTCTGCCGCCGGATTGATCAAGCGCATATTTCACTAACTCAACCGGTTGCGACCAATACTGAGCGGCTATCTCAGCAGCCTGATCTGAATGTTTCTTCGCCCAGAGCCCGGAACGAACCGCCCCACGAACAAATTTTTCTACGGTTTTCCGGTCCTCTTCGATCAGGCTTTGCTTGACAATAACAAGATTACAAATAAACGACTTCCAAACGTCTTCCACGTTAAAAAGAAGACTTGCCGAACCATTCTTCAAACTCTGAGCGGCAAAGGGTTCTCCAACATAATAGGCATCAAGAGCGCCAGCAATCATAGCGGAGGCCATGTCCGGCGGATTCAGTTCCACGATGTTGATATCGTCATCCCTGATTCCCTGCTCTTCCATCAGCCTGAGCAGGCTGATATTATGTCCAGAATAGCGCATGGGAACAGCGACTGTTCTGCCGATTAAACCTTGAACATTCTTTATGTGCAGATCTTTTTTGGTCACCAAAGTGCTTTCATGTCGATTGCCGATGTAAATAATTTTCACATTTACGCCCTGTTGTCGAAGAACTATGGACAGAGGGGCGATCATAAAAGCCACTTGAATTTCGTCATTACGAAGGGCTTCTGCCATCTCGGCAAAAGAATTGAACTTCAACGCCTTGAAATAAATATCACCATTTTTTCTACTAGCATGATCCAACAAAGGAGCCGCCATATTGGTAATAACCGGCATATACCCCATAGAAACGATTTTTTGATGTCCGTGGTCGAAATTAAGCCAATAATGCAAACCGGATATGAGCACCAACCAAACGATCCCACCTATAAAAAAAAGTAGGCTGTCGGATAAGGATCTATTTTGCCACTTCATTTTCAGGGCTTTGAGGCTAAACCGCATAGCTTACTCCAAGCATAAAAAATAACTCGTCCCGAAGTTCACTCAACTCGGTTTGTTTATTAAAAACAATCCTTGGATGCGGAAATTCCAGTTTACGATTAAGCTTTATCTGTGATGGCCTGCGGCTAAACACAACAACCCTATCCCCCATGATCAGTGCGTCATCAATATCATGCGTGACCACCAAGATGGTTTTTCCGAGAAATTGATGCATATTGACTACTTCTTCTCGCATTTTCATATGGGTGAGGAAATCAAGTCCGCTAAAAGGCTCATCCATGATCAGAATATCAGGATTAACCGCCAAGGCGCGAGCCAGCTCCGCCCGCCGCTGCATCCCGCCTGACAGTTGATGAGGATAGTGCTCCTCAAAACCGTCCAGTTCAACCATTTCAATGTATTCCCGAATTTCTCCTTCCTTTTCCTCAACATCCTCCATATGGCGCAAACCAAGCTCCACATTCTGCCAGACAGTCATCCACGGCAATAGGCCGCTGTGCTGAAAAACAAAGATATTATCAGAGCTGGGCCCATTAATTTTCTGACCATCAATGGACAACGAACCTGAAGTTTGCTTGTCAAAACCGGCTATAATGCGCAGAAGTGTTGATTTTCCACAGCCGGAAGGACCGAGAAAGCAAACCATTTCACCATCTTCCACCTCAATGTCTATATCCTCAAGCACAGATACAGTTGCACCATAGTGATTGCCGTCATCCTCCCGTTTGCGTTGCCTGCGGTTGACGAACTCTTTGCTCAATTTTTTTATCAGAATATGCCCCATCTTTTTTCCCCTTATTCTCCCCCGATTCCCCAAGATGCGGAATCAATCCTGCCGAGGCGTCTCATAATATAGTCTAAATATAACCCGATAAGGCCAATAACAATCATTCCGTCCATGACATAATCCAAACGCAACCCATTCCGTGAATCAAGAATAAGATATCCAAGCCCGGACTGCACCGCGATCATTTCAGCGGCAACAACAACAATCCAAGCGATTGTGATGGTCAAGCGAAGGGCGGTGATAATCTCTGGAATAATGGCAGGAATCACTATCTTTTGAATCACTTCCTTTCGGCTAAAATCAAAATTAGCCGCAACATAAAAAAAGGTTGGATTGATAGACTGAACAGCAACTGTTGTGGACACGACAATAGGAAAAAAGCTGGAAAGAAAAATCAAAAAAATAGCGGGTTGGTCACCTATGCCGAACCAAAGCATAGCTAAAGGAATCCAAGCCAAAGGAGAAATAGGACGTAAAAAATGAATAATCGGATTAAGCAACAGAGCGGCTGTCCGATTTCTCCCTAAAACAATTCCTAAAGGAATGCCGAGAATCGCAGCGATATAAAAACCCACGGTAACCCTGAAAAGACTGGCCACGGTATGCTTAAAAATGGCACCGTTGGTAACCAGCTCAATCATGCTTAACAGGACATGATACGGACTAGGTAGAACATTGGGACTCAGATCACTGAAACGAACTGCGAATTCCCAAAGGAGTATAATCACAGTAAAGGAGAGAAACGGCGCAATCTTTTTTGAAAAGGCTGAATGCATAAATTTATTCGTTTATGTGGTCAATAGACCGTTATTTATCCGATAATTTCTCCGGCCAGCGCCTGATACTGCACAGCTGAACGGCTCTTCTCCGCATAAGCATAAATGGGTAGATTAACAATATGCGACTCCTGCATTTTATCATCTAGCTCTATAACCGTTTTGCAGACTATATCTTTATATTTATTTTGTATTTTATCATAGATCACCTTTTCAGATGTTTTTTTGGCATCATACATGGTAATAAGCACTTTGCATTCAACATCGTGATTAATCCCTCGTAAAACATTTATGATATCAGTAACCTGTCCAACACCGTGCATAGCGAGATATTCACAGGTGGACGGCACGATAACAAGTTTCGCAGCGATTAAAGCGTTCAGGGTGAAAAATTCGATGGAAGGCGGGGTGTCGATCAGAATATGATCATATTTGTCCTTTACCGCTTTCAATCTATCCCCCAACAAGTGCTCAAAATTATGCTGTGTTAAATATCTTTTCTTGAGCAAAGCCATTTTGCTATTGGAAGGAAGTAAAGATAAGTTGGGATATTTTGTATGGAGGATGACCTCGTTGATCCCTTTCACCTCTTTGTTCAAGACTTCATAAAATGATCGTGTTCTCCTGAAACCCAGCAAAATAGTCAGGTTGGCCTGAACATCAAAATCAACCAATAAAACCCGTTTTCCCATGCGGGCTAAGGATGCTCCTAAATTCAAGCAGGTAGTTGTTTTCGCAACTCCACCTTTCTGATTGCTCACCGCTATAATACGATTGTAATCTGGATGCACCTCATCTTGCAGCAGAAAAGCATCATCAACCGAAACAGGTTTATGCACCGTGAACCGGTGATTACATTTATGGCATCGAACCTTTAACGCCGGTTTGTTAATAATATCTTCAGCGACCTTATATCTGGTTTTACAGTTGTCACATGTAATAATCATAGGAAATTCCTATCATATAGATGGTTATATATTTTTTAGCGTTCACAATCTATTACCTTTTCAAAGGAGGCTGATTATTCGTAATTTACTTAATTACCGATTCAATCGCTTCAGCGAGTTTGCTTTCTTCCACAATTAAGTCCACTTTATTACGCTTAATCGCACTGTCTGCAAGATTGGGGTATACACAGCTCCCCACACTCTGCGCTATGGTTTTCCCTGATTTTTCCTGAATTTTGGCGAAGCCTTCAGAACCGTCATCGCCATATCCGGTAAGAAGAACCCCGACGGTATTTTCCTTGAACACCTCAGACGCTGATATAAAAAAAGTATCCAAAGGTTTGGCCACAGGATCTCCTATTTTAAAACAGGAGTCACCGTTCTCATTAAGTTCGATAGTCATGGATAGCATATTTGACTGAATGTAACAGACCCCCTGTTCCAGAACTTTTCCCTGTTCAGCAACTTCGATCTTCCAGAGGACAAATTCATTGAATCTATCAACAAAAGCTGAAATTATTTTAGGGGAAATTTCCAGCAGAATAACAGCTGCGGCGGGAATCCCGGATGTCAGCTTAGTCATCAGGCGTATAAATGAGTTTGGGCCAGTGAGAGAGGTTCCGATAGCGATGATGTAATCAAGAGAATGAAAACCGTAAAGATCAGCGTATCCTTCTCGTTCATTCTGTTTGTTAACCCGTACTCGACGAATATTTTGAAAATTAACCGAGGTCGCCAATTTAATACGATCAACAATATGTTTTTTCGCAGTATGAATATCACTGGAGATCGCACCTGACGGTTTGGCCACGAAATCCACCACTCCGAGCCGCAAGGCCTCAAAGGTGATGGAGCCGTCACTGAACAGAGAACTCAGGACAACAATTGGCACCGGAGTCTCAATCATAATATGACGGACAGCCTGAAGCCCGTCCATAACAGGCATATCAATATCCAAGGTGATTACGTCAGGGCGAAGTTCTTTAATTTTTTCTAAGCCCTCCAGACCATTGTTCGCGACGCCCACCACTTCAATATCAGGATCTGTTTCCAATAAATCACTGATGGCCTTGGTCATAAAGGTGGCATCGTCAACTACAAGAACCCTAAGTTTTCTATCCATGCCGCAACTCAACCCCCATTCAGGAACATACACATAATATATTTCAACAACAAACGACTCTTCCTCGTCAGGACATCTCCGTTCTTCAATGAACTGTCCGGGCTGCTTCCGACATGCGGGATTTCCACTTTCTCTTATGACTCAGAGAACGCTCCTCCTGTCTGATCGCCTGATTCTCTGTGGCGATTTTCACCAACTCAGGAATATCCAAAATAAGAGAGATACCGCCGTCACCCAAGATAGTCGCTCCGCTGAAACCGCTTTCCACCCGCAAATAATCAGCAAGGGGCTTGATAACAACTTCTTCCTGACCAAGAAGCTCGTCAACAACCAGTCCTAACTCCTGCGTTCCCGTGCTCACCACTACCACAAACATTTTTTCGTCATCCTGCACTACTTTGTTGATATTATATATTCTGGATAGACGAAAAATCGGCATAGTTTTCTCACGAAGATAAATAACATCAACACCTTCTATTTCAGATATTTCATGGCGAAAAACACGTAACGTTTCTTCAACCGTGGTCAGCGGAATAGTAAATTTTTCCAATCCCACTCGAACCATCAAAGCCTGGATAATAGCCATGGTCAAAGGAATTTTGATACGCAATCGAGTCCCCTTTCCCGCTTCCGAGACGATATCGACTGTTCCGTTGAGTTTTTCTATATTCTTTTTAACCACATCCATACCGACCCCGCGGCCGGAGGTCTTGGTCGTTTTTACAGCGGTACTAAAGCCGGGCAACATAACAAGACGGGTCAATTCCAAATCCGACATTCTTTCAAGTTCATCTTCTCTGAACATACCTTTGTCCAACGCCTTAGCTTTGATGCGCTGGAGGTCAAGGCCTCTGCCGTCATCGGTGATCTCTAAAACGATATGATCACTCTCATGAAACGCTTCTAAAAGTAATGTGCCCTGCGCCGGTTTACCCGCACGCAACCGTTCTTCAACGGTTTCAATACCGTGATCAACAGAATTTCGGATAATATGAATCAAGGGGTCGGAGATAGATTCAATCACCATTTTATCCAGCTCGGTATCCTCTCCTTTTGTGACCAATCTAACATCTTTATCCGTTTTATGAATCAAATCACGAATTAAACGAGGATAGCGTTTAAAAAGCTGGTCAATGGGCAACATCCTGACCTTCATAACGCCTTCCTGAAGCTCATTGGAAACTCGGCCTAAATGAACGCCCGCTTCACTCAGACGAAATGCGAATTCATGTAAAGGCTTCAATTCACTTTTGGCCAACCCGGTACGCTCTAAAAGTTGCTGTTGCAACCCCTTCATCTCGTTTACAAGTTGAGCGAAATAGGCGCGGCTGACGACCAGCTCACCAACCTGATTCATTAAATAATCAATTTTTTCAGCATCAACCCGAATGCTGCTTCGGGCAGGCATCTTCTTCCCCGGACTTTCAGGGGCTTCCTGTGCCTGTTTTTCCAGCTTTTCATCTACCTCGGACTCCGCCGCCTGTAGCTCCTCCGCATCTTCCGGTTCTTCTGGTGCCTCCTCCTCCGCATCCCGCACATCTTCAAGTTCCGGTTCGACGGCCTCCTCATCGGCGGAATCATCAAATACATCAAGCGCCGCCACCTTGGCCATAATATCAAACTCCAAAGACGACTCTTCCGCTGTCGCATCATCCTGGTTCAGCGTCGCCGTATCTTCTTTTTCTCCATCCTGCTCAGAAGAATCTATAATTCCATTAATCACACTGTCCATAGATTCTGACGAATAATCGCTTTCATTATCTATGGAAGTTTCAAGAGCATTGCTCAAGGTATCGAAAAGGACTTTATCTTCTTCAGCCGTACCTTCGGCACTTTCTTCAGCGGTATCTTCCGAAGAATCACTGAGCAAATTCGCAACATCCGCTGCGTTTTCCTTGAATGCATCATCCTCGACCACCGCCTCCTTCTGAGGCTTCCTGATCGGAGGCTCCTGGCTGTCTTTCTGCGGCTCCCCGTCGTCAATTTGAGGATACACCCTGATAACCTCATCAATAAACGCCTTCATCCCGCTGAAATCAGGAGTTAATCCTACGGACAAACCGGCGGTGTAATCAGCGATAAGTCGCTGCCAGTTTTGACAGTACGCTGTCAGGCTCAGGTACTCCATATAATTAGCGGACGCTGCCAATCTTCCGATAGCGTCATCACACCGGTCCAGCACACTTTTTTTATCGACGGCAGTCTCTAACTCCGCACACTGTTCCTGTATAAAATGAATATCAGTTTTTAATTTTTTCAGAAAAATATCGACCAATTCCTGATCATATTCATCTCCTGATGCCTCATATTCAAGGGAGATCGGCTTTATGTCTGATCCCGCCGTTGTTTCCACAGAGGAAGAGGTCGCTGGATCCTGCGACACCAAGATTGCGGGAGCATCCTCAACAACGGACTCCCTGTCGAAATGCACGGCGACAGGTTCATCCTCATTTTCTTTAGTGTCGGATAATTCATCTGAGAAAATGGAATCAAGGGCCTTGTCTAAGTCAATGCCCTGAGAGTCCTGATCATCTTGTCCCGTAGTCGGCCCATCATCCGAAAAAATGGAATTAAGAGCAGTGTCTATAGACGATTGCCGACTGCTGTCATCAGGCACACTTTCAACCTCTTCTTGGGAATACCCATCCATAGCCTGAGGAAAGGACCGAATAATCTCATCAATATAGTCCTGCATAAAAGCGAGATCAGGCATTTTCCCACTTGAAAGCTGATCCACGGCATTCTCAATGGCATGTTGCCAGTTGGAGTAATGCTGAGTAAGCTTTTCATATCCCATGTAATTTGCAGACGACTTCAGGCTCTTAATGGAGTCGCTACAACGATACAGAACATCCTGCTTGTCAACTGAAATTGAAAGTTCAACGCTTTGAGCATAGAGAAACGGTATATTTTCCTTCAGTTGCTGAAGAAAAATATTATACAGCTCCTCATCGTATTCTTCGGTCATGCTCTCTTCCGCAAGAGAACCAAGCTGAGGTTCTTCAACACCGGTACCTGCCTTCCCCTCCGTATCAAGCGGCGACTCTTCCGCTTCAACTTCAGGTTCCGAGGTGGCATCACCGCCTTCAACAACATTTTTTATTTGCTCAACCAGATCATCAACTTCCGTTTCCTCAATCTGAGTGCGTTCCAGCTCATCAACCAACAGGGTTATGCGGTCTTTGCCAGCAATAAGCAGGTCCGTGATTGTTCCGCTCAGAGGAAGTTCGCCCCTGCGAATAAGATCAAGCAGGTTTTCAAATTTATGCGAAAGCTCTGAAACCCGATCAATGCCGACAAATTGAGCGGCACCCTTTATAGTATGTATAGACCGGAAAATTTCATCCAGGACTTCTTTGTCTTCATGATGTTGCTCAAGCCGGAGAAGGCTACTTTCCATCTCTTCAAGATGTTCCGCCGCCTCAATGATAAAATCCGGCAACATTGATGAATCAATCATATTTGCCACCTTATAACAGTCTGATACTTCAATTTACTTTAAGGTTCCGGGGTTCAATTTTCCACAAAGTTCGATGTGACTGAACAGGTATCTTTTTTACGCATCCGGTTCCTGTTGATAATCAGAAACCATTTTTTCATGTTCAAGCTTGATTTCAAAATAGCTGAAGGACATTACAATGGATTTAAGATCTTCATTATTTCTGTACATGCTTGAAATATTTTTTTTGATTTCGGCCAAAGGATCTCTCTTCCCGGAAGGAGTATCCAGTTGCCCCTCTATGCGCTCCAGCAAATCACGACTTTGTTGGGTGTGATTCCAGACAAACAGGAGCACCTCCTGCGTATTTATAGCAAGATCATTGATGTTTTCTCCAAGACAACCGATTTCATCGGTGTTCTTCGTCTGATTGAGTGTGTCAAGATGCCCGTCCGCCATTAATCTGGTTGCGGTGATAACCTCCACAAGAGGCTGTACAACATTACGCTGAAAATAAACCATGGCGGTAATTTGGGCACAAAACAGAAGCACTAAGACTATAAACACAGAACCAGGTATTATTCCTGCTGTATTAAGACTGTGATTGACACATTCATACAGGACACCGACAGTTGCGAGCAGGATCAGCAATATGGTCAGAGTAAAGAAAAACATTGACTTGTTCTTCAAACTCAAATCGTTTGCTGCCTGTAACAAAGTAGACATAGGCGACAAATCCGTTTTAAGATGATCTTTGTGGCGACTCGCCAGAATTGCACCCTACCAAACCACTCGTAAACCTCTCCAACAATCCAATAGGTTACAACTGAATCCGCAAATTCCGTAATGCAATATGAGACAACATCAAAGAATTCCAGACGGCTTCCTTATCCATTGTCTTCCGACTTCTCTATCATTTCAAGAATTTCCCTGGCCTTATGTTTGCTGGCAAACCCTCTGGCACCGAGACGCTCTACTTCCGCCCGGTATATCTTTTCATCAAGGTTGGAAAGAAAGACGATATGAGCTGCGCTGTCATAAAGTAAAATTTCCTTGGCAGCGGCAAGTCCGTCCATATCACGCATCGTGATATCCATAGTGACAATGTCGGGCTTTAATGATTTATACAGTTCGATAGCCTCTATACCGTTTTTCGCCTGCCCGACCACGACATGTCCGGGCGGCTGCAACAGCTTGGCGATCATCTTGCGCATCATGGATGAATCATCGACAATCAGAACTCGCTTACTCATCTGGTCATTCTCCGTCTATTGACTTGAGCTGCTTCAATTCATCCGCAAGCAGAATACGGTTGAAATCAAGCAGAATAAGAAGGCCCTCACCAATATCACAAACACCCCTGATATATTGATTTCCGAGCCCGGCCACAACCACGTCGGGGGGAGGCTCAATGGTGCTCTCCACAATCTTCAGCACTCTGGTCACGGAATCAACGATAAAGCCGGTTACCCGACTGTCAATATCAAGAATCAATATCCAAGAATCCTTTGATGCTCTATTTTTTTTAAAAAGATTGAGCCGTTTACGCAACTCAATAACCGGAATAATATTTCCCCGAAGATTAATAACTCCTTCTATAAAATCAGGAGAGTTAGGTACAGATGTAATGGGAGCGGAACGGATAATCTCCTGGACCATAAGAATATCCACCCCGAATTGCTCCTTGCCAATGGTAAAACCGACCAGCTGCATAAGCCGCTCTTTCTCGTCCTGATCAGTCATCCTCTCGGCTGTAAATGCCTCAGCCATGGATTATCTCCTCTTTGCGATTATCTTTCAGATAAAACCCGGCGCATATTATAATGCAACCGATACTTTTTTTCTTATAAATAGTTATAAGTTGCACCTAATTAAAGGTGG
>CBDTVG010000014.1:0-14255 GCA_965363745.1 uncultured Candidatus Electrothrix sp.
TTGAAGCCGGGAGATCAGGTATTGACTACTCCATATACCTTTTTCGCCACTATGGGTTCGATTATCCGGGCCGGAGCCATGCCGGTGTTTGCCGATGTGGAGGAGCAGACGCTTAACATCTCTCCTGACAGGATGGCTGAAGTTTTGGAAGCCGATTATAAAGGTAAACGAAAGATTAAGGCAGTGATGCCGGTGCATCTCTTTGGTCAGTGCGCTGATATGTCGAGAAGTATGGCACTTGCTGAACAGTATGGGATCCCAGTTATTGAAGATGCCGCTCAGGCGATTGGTGCTGAATATCCCTTTATTAATAAGGGAAATATTGATCGGGAACAAGACGGTGCTGTGACTTGGAAAAAGGCCGGATCAATGGGGCTCAGCGGTTGCTTTTCATTTTTTCCTTCAAAAAATCTTGGTTGTATGGGTGACGGCGGCATGATCACCACTTGCGATGCCGATTTCGCCGAGACTTTGAGGTGTTACCGAAATCATGGTGCCGCACCGAAGTATTACCATTCTCGGATAGGCGGCAATTTTCGGCTTGATCCGATCCAGGCGGCAGTGCTGAGTGTTAAACTGCCCTATCTTGAGCAATGGCATCAGCAACGACGCAAAAACAGTGCAGTATATTACAATCTTTTTCAACAGGCTGGGCTGACAGAGGATCAAATCGTTCTTCCAAGGGCCGTTTACAGCAGTGTTCCCGGTGCAGAAAGCCATAATATTCATATTTATAATCAATTTGTTATTCGGGCTTCTCGGCGTGATGCATTACGTGAGCACCTTCAGAAAAGATCAATTGGTTGCGAAGTCTATTATCCTGTCTGTCTGCACCAACAGGAATGCCTGAAGCAGTACGACTACGGTAATTTATCTTTTCCAGTGGCAGAGCAGGCGAGCAAAGATTCGCTGGCCCTCCCTGTCTTTTCTGAGCTCACCATTGAGCAGCAGGAGTATGTAGTAGAAGCTATAGCAAAATTTTACCGCTCATAATACACGGGACTTTTTGCCGTGCAACAACATCCGCATACCTTTGTGATTTACGAAAGAGGTGAGTTGCTTCTGTGCGAACCGTTTTTTGACGGAACCCCTACCTTTTTGTCTTCCCAATATATTAAATTAAATAATTCAGTTAGTGTTACAGAGGAACAGTAATGGTTGAACGTATTCCTATGTCCCAAAGTGGACATACGCAGTTGAAAAATGAGCTTGAGAACTTAGAAAAAGTGGAAAGACACGAGATTGTCAAGTCCATTGAAATCGCTCGAGCTCACGGCGACTTAAAAGAAAACGCCGAGTACCACGCCGCCAAAGAACGTCAGGGGATGGTGGAAGGCCGCGTCATGGAACTCAAAGACAAGCTCGGTCGGGCTGAGGTCATTGACTGCACCTCGGTTACCACAAAACGGGCTGTCTTCGGGACGGTTGTCACGCTAATGGACATGGATACCGATGAAGAGGTGACATACCAGCTGCTCGGCCCAGAAGAGGCGGACGTGAAGGGCGGTTCCATCTCCGTTCTAGCTCCATTAGGCCGTTCCATAATAGGCAGAGAGGTAGGGGATGAGGTGATAGCTAAGACTCCCGGCGGGGTCAGAGAATTTGAGGTTATCGACATTCAGGTCGGAACTGTGTGTTAATCATCGCGGGGCGTGTTCATCGTATTTCTGTTGACATTGCCGCGACGAAAATGGTATATGTGCCCTTTTAATTTTTATTTTATTTAATCTATATAACCTTCCCGCTCTCTCTGAGATTGCAGTGAGGGCCATTATGACCGCGAGGAGGAACTATGCGTCATTACGAAACCACCTACGTTTTGCGTCCTAATTTGGGCGAAGACATGTTCAATGAGATTATTGAACGAACCAACGCTATCGTCACTGACGATGGCGGCTCAGTTATCAATATTGATCGCTGGGGAATAAAAAAGCTGGCCTATGAAGTAAAAAAAGAGACACAGGGTTGCTATGTCTACATGAACTATGCTACTCCCGGTAGCACGATCAAAGAACTTGAGCGTATTTTCCGTATTGATGATCGAGTGCTTCGTTATCTGACAGTCAAATTGGCTGAGGAGATTGATGAAGCGGGAATAGACCGGGAAAAAGAAATAATTGCCGCTGAAGCCGCCGCTAAGGTCGCTGAAGCTGAAGAATTAGTTAGGCAGGCTGAAGCAGGAGATTCCGCCAGCAATGATGAAAAAGTCGGCGCTGAACAAGAAAAATCCACCCCTGAAGAAAAGGGAAAGGAAAAAGTTGCGGATTCAGCGGAATAACTCCCCCCTCGGTTGAATAAGGATAACTCATAAGGAGATCATTATGCCCCCTCATCAAAAAATGTTTTATCGTCGTAAAGTATGCAGATTCTGTGCAGATAAAGAAATAGTTATTGACTATAAAGATGCTAAAGTGCTGAAAAATTTCGTTACTGAACGCGGTAAAATTATTCCAAAACGGATTTACGGCACCTGCGCCGCCCATCAACGTCAGGTCACCGAAGCTGTTAAACGCGCCCGGCATCTCGCCCTGTTGCCTTACACCGGTTCAATCCAGTATTAATCTTTGTTGTTCCTGATGCGTCTTTTTTCTGCGCTGTATTCGGATGCTGAAGGCGAGAAAGGAACAGCTTTGAGGAATACATCTTTTTTTTTCGCTGAAATGTTGCGGGTAGTTCGGTAAAATAATGGTGATGAATGACGAGCGATGGGGCGCATCTTTTTTTACCGTCCGAACTGCGCTGATCGCTTTCTTTTTTTTTCTGCCGATCATTCTCCCCTCGTTGTTCGCATGGGTGAGTTGCTTACTTGCGGTTCCGATCTTTTTGCTTATGCGCACCTCTGTGGACGAGCGGAAAATTGGATTGCAGATACGAAACGGTCTTATTCCGGTCGCCGCCGGAGCTCTGTTGCTCAACCAGTTTTCGCTTTTTGTTTTTTCTCTGACAATGTTGCCTTTAGGATACAGCCTGAGCCGCAGTGTGTCACAGCGAAAAACACCTGCGCAAACCGGGTTTGAAGGGAGTCTTGTTCTTGGTGTTTCTTGGCTTGTATTTTGGGCTATTTATGGCATGATTGCTGGGGTGAATCCCTATTCGTCCCTGCTCTCTCTGTTGGACAGTTCGTTGGAACAGATTAACTTGATTTATCAAGCGAATTCAGAAATGCCCGCAGATGTTCTCTATAGTCTTGAGCTGATTATAAAGGAAATGCGAGTGGTTTTGCCTGAAGTGCTACCCGGACTGCTTGCCGGAACAGTGATAGGGATCGTCTGGGTGAATATGATTGTCAGCAACAACCTGCTTCGCCGATTGGTTCCCGATAAAGTCGGCTGGCCGCAATACAGTCGCTGGCAGTTGCCGGATAAATTGGTTTGGCTTCTTATCGTTGCCGTTGCTCTCTCGCTCATTGACGTTGACAAACTCAGAGAGGTGGGCTTCTGTTTGGTGATTGTTTCAGTGCTCCTTTACTTTTTTCAGGGGGCGGCTATTTTTATTCACCTGCTTGATCGCTGGAACATACCACGTTTTCTGCGAATTATTCTATATATTATTCTTGCACTTCAAAGCTACGGGATTCTCCTGCTGGCTGTTGCGGGAATAGCGGATATCTGGGCCGATTTTCGTAAATTGGATCTGGAAGAACAATAAAACAACTAATCCTGTAACATTGGTGAGGATACCTAATGGAAGTTATACTGAAAAAAACAATTGATACTCTTGGACGTGAAGGTGAGGTCGTCAACGTCAAACCGGGTTATGCGCGCAACTACCTTATACCGCAGAAAATGGCCTCCACCGTCGACAAAGCCAATTTGGCCCGCCTACAGAGAGAGCGGGCCGCCATAGAGAAGCGTCATAAAGAGGAAAAAAAGAACGCCGAAGAACTTGCGGCTCGGCTTGAAAATGTGATCGTTGAGATCTCCCGAAAAGTGGGCGGCGAAGGACGATTGTTCGGCTCTGTCAACACAGTGGATATCGCTGACCGTTTAGCAGAACTGGGTATTACTCTTGACCGCAGAACTATTATGTTGGCTGATCCGATCAAGAAAACAGGAGAGACGAAAGTCACTGTTAAGGTCGGGTACCAAATGAGCACGGAGATTACTGTTCAGGTCGTCCCTGAAGCGGCACCGGAAGCTGTATAATATCGGTTTTGGTACACCGGTAGCACCAATTTAATCACTGCGTTAATCACCGAATTGCGCCGCCGTCAGTCGATGACGGCGCAGTTTTCAACATCTGCCTAGCAGGTATAATTCCTTCATGGCGGAGCCTTCTTTGTTTGACAGCACTTCTTTTTCCAAGCTTAGGGATAATTCATCCGTATCCTCCTCTTTTTCCGCTAAAATGGTACCACCGCAAAATGTGGAAGCGGAACAGGCTCTCCTCGGCACCATTCTCATTCAGGATAAATCTCTGTTAAAAGTAGTAGATATTCTTGCGCCTGATGATTTTTATCGTGATGCCCATAAAATTATCTTTGAAACTATGTTCACCCTGTTTGAAAGGAGTGAACCTCACGATTTGATCTGTGTAAAAAATTTATTGCGGGATCAAAACAAACTTGAGCAAATCGGCGGAGCCGCCTACTTAACTTCTATTACCGATGTTATTCCTTTTATAGGTGCTCTTGCTCATCACGCTGGTATTATTCGAAAAAAGGCTATTCTTCGTAAGTTAATCCAAAGCAGCACCGAGATTATAGCCCGTTGCTACGATGCCCCTGATGATATTGAAAGTTTGGTGGATAAAGCTGAACAGACTATTTTTGAAATAGCTCAAGATCGAAAAAAACAGGGTTTTGAATCCATGGCCAAGATTGTTCCCAAGGCGTTTAACATGGTGACTAAACTTGCCGATCGTAAAGAGCATATCACCGGTGTATCCACGGGATATGAAGAATTAGATCGCATGACTGCGGGCTTACAGCCGTCGGATTTGATTATTTTGGCTGGAAGGCCCTCAATGGGAAAGACGGCGATGGCCATGAATATGGTACAACATGCTGGGTTGATCAATAAAGTTCCTGTGGCCGTTTTCAGTCTTGAAATGTCTATGGAGCAACTGGCCCTGCGTATGCTTTGTTCTGTGGGCCGGGTGGACTCACAGCGTATTCGCACCGGACGTTTACAGGATCAGGATTGGCCCAAACTGATCAGGGCCACGGGCATGCTCACAGATGCCCCGATTTATATTGACGACACCGCCGGGCTGACCGTCTTAGAGATGCGGGCCAAGGCCAGACGACTTAAATCGGAACATAATCTCGGCTTGGTGGTGGTGGATTATCTTCAGCTCATGCAGGGGAAGGCGAAAAGTGAGAACCGTACTCAGGAGATCAGTGACATCTCCCGGTCACTTAAAGCTATGGCCAAAGAACTGGATGTTCCGGTCATCGCCCTTTCCCAGCTTAACCGGAGCTTGGAAAGCCGTACCGACAAGCGTCCCCAGCTTTCTGATCTTCGTGAATCTGGTGCGATTGAACAAGATGCTGATGTTATTATGTTTATTTATCGAGATGAAGTGTACAACAAGGCGGAAGACAATCCCAATCGGGGGATTGCCGAGCTTATTATCGGCAAACAGCGTAACGGCCCGACCGGTACGGTCAAGATGACCTTTCTCGGTCATATCACAACCTTTGAAAGCTATACTAATCAAGAACCTCCGCAGGGATATATGCCGGATAATCCAAATGGTTCAGGAAGGTTTGATTGACAATATCCAAGCAGCTGGTACAATTTGTTAGCGGTTTGTACCTGACGGAACATGCCCTCCCAAAACTGTACCTGTCAGTTCAATGTTGATTTTTCCATAATTTAGTTTTGATAGAAAACCATGAAAGATAAAGATACTAAGCAGGATGTGCAAAAGTACGATTTTAAGACCATTGAAGCAAAATGGCAGCAACGCTGGCAGGATGAAAAATCGTACAAGGTCAGAGAAGACCCAGATCGAGAAAAATACTATCTGCTAGAGATGTTCCCTTATCCGTCAGGTCGTATCCACATGGGCCATGTTCGCAACTACTCCATCGGGGATGTGGTCGCCCGCTATAAACGAATGTGCGGCTTTAATGTGTTGCATCCCATGGGCTGGGATGCCTTCGGTCTGCCTGCGGAAAATGCGGCCTTGAAGCGAGGGATTCATCCTGCTGAATGGACCTACGATAATATTAGCTATATGCGTGAGCAGCTCAAGGCTATGGGCCTGAGTTATGACTGGGATCGAGAAATCGCCACCTGTCATCCGGAATACTATCGCTGGGAGCAGTTAGTTTTTCTACAGCTCTTGGAAAAAGACTTGGTGTACCGGAAAAAAACTGTCGTCAACTGGTGTGAGGATTGCGCCACTGTCCTTGCCCGTGAGCAGGTCATCGATGGCTGCTGCTGGCGTTGCGATCAGCAGGTGGTGCCAAAAAATATGTACGGTTGGTTCCTCAAAATCACCGATTATGCCGACGAGTTGCTTGATGATCTGGATAAACTCAGCGGCTGGCCGGAAAAAGTGGTCACCATGCAGCGCAACTGGATCGGTAAAAGCCAAGGTCTTGCCTGCGATTTTCAAGTGGAAGGGCACAAAGAAAAAATCACCATTTTTACCACCCGACCGGACACCATTTTCGGCGTTACCTTTATGTCGCTGGCTGTGGAGCATCCACTCATCGACACCCTGATAGCGGATACCGAACACGAGCAACCGGTTCGCAGTTTTATCGAAGAAACCCTGCTGGAAAAGCAGCGCATAGCCTTGGATCAGGAACCGGAGAAGCACGGCATTTTTACCGGCAAATACTGCGCCAATCCCTTTAACGGGGATCGGGTACCCATTTATGTGGCCAATTTTGTTTTGATGGAATACGGCACCGGTGCGGTCATGGCAGTGCCCGCTCATGATCAGCGAGATTTTGACTTTGCTCGTAAATACAACCTGCCTGTTCGACCGGTGGTTCAACCTCTGGAGAAACTTACTGGCGAGAGCATGGAAGCGGCCTGGGAAGGAGACGGCATTTTGGCCGATTCAGCGGAGTTTAACGGTCTGTCCTCAGCTGAAGCCAAAAAAGCCATCATTGATTATGCTGCGCAAAAGGGGTTCGGCAAAGCGCATATTACTTATCGGTTGCGGGACTGGGGTGTTTCCCGCCAGCGTTATTGGGGCACGCCGATTCCGATCATCCATTGCGACGCTTGCGGCGCGGTTCCGATACCTAAAGAGCAGCTTCCAGTAGTGTTGCCCGGAGCCGAGGCCCCTTACGGCAGTCATGCCCCGCTTCATCAGCAGGAAGCGTTTTATAACACGACCTGTCCCCAATGCGGTGAGCCTGCCAAGCGGGAAACCGATACCATGGACACCTTTATGGAATCCTCCTGGTATTTCGGTCGGTATACCAGCCCGCGTAGCGAAGAGGCACCCATTGACAAAGAGGCGGCTCAATATTGGCTGTCTGTGGATCAGTATATCGGCGGGGTGGAACATGCCATTCTTCATCTGCTTTACGCTCGTTTTTTCACTAAGCTCTTGCGTGATCTCGGTTATCTGACCGTTGATGAACCCTTTGCCAATTTGCTGACTCAGGGCATGGTTATCAAAGATGGGGCCAAAATGTCAAAATCCAAGGGGAATGTGGTGGACCCACATGGCCTGATAACCCAGTACGGTGCCGACACTGTGCGTCTTTTTTCTCTGTTTGCGGCTCCGCCCGAGAGAGATTTGGAATGGAACGCTCAAGGGGTTGAAGGCAGTTTTCGCTTTCTCAACCGGGTGTTTCGATTAACCCATGCTAATCTGGACTGCTTTGCTTCTTCAGGAGATGAACGTGAAGCAACGATACCATTAATACAGCTTGACAAATTGACGCAGACAGATCGGCAGCTACACCGAAAAACCCATCAGACCATTCAGCGGGTGACCGACAGCATTGAAACAAATTTCCATTTCAACACCGCCATTTCCGGAATTATGGAGCTGGTCAATCAGATCAGCGGTGCGACAGGAGCGGAAGCGAAGCGACCCGTTGACCGCAATGTGCTCCGGGAGGCTCTCCAGACTGTGCTCATCTTGCTCTTCCCTATGGTGCCTCATTTTTGCGAAGAGCTATGGAGTGTGACCGGTCATGATCAGCCTCTGGATGATCGACAATGGCCTGTGTTTGATGCGGAGGCCGCTCAGGAAGACGAGCTAACCGTGGTGGTGCAGGTGAACGGCAAGGTGCGTTCCCGCCTTCAGGTTATTACGGATTTGCCGGAAGAGGAGATTAAAGAGAAGGCTTTGGCTGATGAACGAATAATTCATTGCATAGGTGAAGCTGATATTAAAAAAATCATTGTAGTTCAGGGCAAACTTGTTAATATTGTCTTATAGAGTCAGTGGCCGTTCATTTTTTTATTCGTACAGCCGTTGTCCATGAATTCCGTCCTTCTTATATCTTCAATTTGAATATATAAGATAAAAAAGATATAGCAAAAGGAGTACGTTGTGCCTGAAAAATTTCGGAAGCGGCCAGTTTTCCTTTGTCTTGTTTTTCTGCTTGGCGGTTGTGGATATTATTTTCCCAATGTGTACACCGGGCCGGAGGTGTCTGTATATATGCCTACTTGGAAAAATCGCACGGATAAACTCGGCATTGATAATCTCATGTATCAATCCTTGTCATCATGGTTCCAAAAATCAGATAAAATCAATCTCACCAAAAACAAAAAATTCGCAGATATGGTGCTGGCCGGAGAAATTATTTCCATTGACCTGCCCAGTATCGGCTGGAACACCGATGCCCGAACCACAGATGTCAAGCTGGAGTTGAGGTTGCGTTACGTATTAAAGGATTTGAAGAACGGTAAGATTCTCTGGGAAGTGCCTAATGATCTTTGGACGGAAAATTATAATGCGTTGACAGAAAAAGCCGATAATGATGAGGATGCGATAAAGCAAATCCTGGACGAAGTTTCCGAAAAAATTTATCTTGGTGCCGTGGCCAAGATTCGTAAAATAAATTGGGAACAGCCTGTTCACTAATCTGATGATGTTTTTCCCTCTGCGGGTTGTAAAAAAGGCATAACAGTAAAATGCGGCTCTGTTCATCTTTCTTGAACAGAGCCGCACTTGATTCCGCACAATGTGTTGTCGATGTATCTGTTTGTGAAAAAGGCAAGACCTTGTTGATGTGCTCAAATTCATCCTTGTTGTCCAACTTAGAATACAGCAGAAAAAGTGAAAAAGTGAAAAAATTAGTATAATCATTAAAAACAGCTTCATATATATTATTATCTGGCGTATAGTCAAAAAATGGAGACATACCGGTCGGCTCAGTCCTGCCGGATAACCAAAGCAATGTTAATGAGGAAATTAGATGAATTACGGTGTGGTCAGTCAGGAACAGCTTGAAAGAATTGATGAAATCCTGTCGGAGCAGCTCATCAAGATAGGGGTGGACTGTGTCATCATTATTGATATGGCGGGGAATATTATAACAGCTAAGGACAATGGTGCTGCCAAGTATGATGTATATTCTTTCGCAGCTTTGGCGGCCGGTAACTTCGCCACAGTCGATGCCATGGCGAAACTTGTTGGAGAACAGGAGTTTTCGTTACTTTTTCATAAGGGAACGGATTGCAATATTCACTTTTCAAAAATTGACGAGGAGCTATTGTTGATCACTATGTTCGGCAAACATATTTCACTTGGTTTTCTCAGGCTGAATGTTGTTAAGGCACTGGAACAGATAAGAAAACTTTGGGCCGGTAAATAATTTTTTTTGGCGTTTATCCGAGTGCCTCATATCGCCTCCACTTAAAGCGTTTAATCCTACGAGCAGGAGAAAAGCATTGAGCTTTATTAATTTACGTGAAAAAATCGTACAGGTCAAAGTTGTCTATTACGGTCCGGGAAGGGGCGGAAAAACTTCCAATCTTGAATATATAAACCGTAAGTTCAGCAAACAGATTCAGTCGGAAATGGTCAGCCTGAAAACTCATGGTGATCGAACGCTGTTTTTTGATTTCCTCCCTTTTGATATGGGCAAGATCAAAGGCTATGAGTTGAAGATTCAGCTTTATACCGTGCCAGGACAGGTAAAATACAACGCCACCCGTAAATTGGTGCTCAAGGGCGTTGACGGTCTTGTTTTTGTGGCGGATGCTCAGGAGGCCATGCGGGAAAAAAATATCCGTTCGCTGAATCAGCTACATGAGAATCTCAAAGGTTATAAGGAATCCATTTTTAAAATTCCCCTTGTTATGCAGTATAATAAAGTTGATCTGCGCAATCAGGGAATTCCCGTGCTGCCCACCGCTGTGCTGGAAAAAGACCTGAATAGTAAATTAAAAGTGCCGTCCTTTGAAGCTAGTGCGTTGACAGGGTATAATGTTCCTGAAACGCTGAAAAAAATAATTTCTTCCACCGTGGTTTCAGTGCAAAAGAAACTTTTGTAAAGGGATAGATTAATGGTATGGGTACGTTGAGTACTGACACCTCAGACGAGTCCAGATAAGATTATGCCTCCAGCAACAGACGAATTTGAAGACCTCACGCAATTCGCAGACGAATCGTTTGACACCGATGAAGTTGATTTGTTTGAATTTACCGATGATGATGATTCTCCTCTCCTTCGTCTAAAGTCGATCGTTCTCTCTCTGGACTGGGATATCACAGAGGAAACTCTGGCCGAATTAAATGAAGAACTAACAAATTTACGTTCCTTGTGGGAAGGCGACAAGGTAGCACAGATTTATCTTCAGGCTATGGATAATGTGGGAAAATATCTCCAAGCGGAAGGAGCTTATGCCCATACTAATGCCATTAAACTGTTGCTCACCCTGTACTATAATTACGAAAAAATAATTTCTTCCACGAATATCAGCGGCGCAACCATAACTGCGATGCTCAAGGCCGATATTCGTAAATTTAAAGTTCTTCAGTATCAAATAGGGAAGGTCGTCCGTAATGATCCCGTCGCCACCGAAAAAGTGGATGCGAAGAAGGCTGAGGACGTTGTCAAACAGCCGAAGGATAAAACCGACGATCCGCTCGGCAGTATGGAGGCTACCATTCTTGGCTTGGAATGGGAGGTCACTCCTGATGGGCTTGAAAAATTTGAGGCAGAGGCCACGGAATTGCAGCTACATTTGGGTGACAATCATGACGCTCAGATTTTAGTTAGGGGTATAAGAGCCTTGGGTGCTTATATCCGCGAAGAGCAGTCGAATGCTCATCCTGATTCTTTTACAATTCTCCATTCTTTTTATGACGCATTAAAACTTCTGATTCAGGATACCAATCTTACTGCGGAACAACGGAAACAAGTTCTAATTGAGCAAATCAGCAGCCTGAACAGCCTGAAAGCAATTATAGCTCAATCAGATGCCGATGCAGAAGCGGCGGAAGCACAAGAAGCGGCAATAGAGGATGATGCAACAGAACTGGAAATTGGGATTACGGAAGAAAGTCAAGATTTGTCAGTCGTTGAAGAAACTTCTTTAGGAAAAGATGAACTGACTTTTGATTTTGAGGACGAAGACGTTGACTTCGACATGTCCGGCTTTGCTGAAGACGATGATCCCGCTGTCGGCGGTTCTGCCCTTCAGGATCAAGTTGACGATGAATTTTTTCTTGATGAGGATGCTGTTCAGCCTGTTGATAATCCAATAACAGATGACTTGATGAGCGATGAACTTTCCAGCGGCTTGGAGGATGAGGATACTCTCAGCATAGATTTTGAATCCGACAACACATCAGAAAATACTCTTAATTTTGACGAAGACGACGATCTGTTTCAAAATAATCAGGAATCGACCTCCAGTGATGATGAATTTGTCACTCCGGCACTTGCGGATGCCGATGAAGAAGAAAGCTTTGCTAATGATTTTTCATCAGCTCAAATTGGTGATGAAAAAGCCGCTGAACTTGATGAAAAACTCGATTCGTTTTTTAATTTCGACGATGATTTTTCTGAAGAACAGCCGCAGGACAAAGCTGCTTCTGATGATGAAGCTCTCAGTTTAGACGATGAGCTTGAAGAAACGGCGCGGGAAGATATTGAGTCGGCTGTTTCAGCGAATATCAGCGATGATGGCACTCTTGTCTTGGAAGGCTTTGAGGATGATGACGAGGAAGACGATGAACTTGATTCATTTTTCAATTTTGATGATGAATTAGAGGATGAACCGCAGGCGCAGACACAGGTTGACACCGTTGCGGACGATGACGGATTAGGTTTGCCCCCTGATACTAACGAGCTCACACTTGATTTGGAAAAACCTGACGAAGATCAAGACGGTGATCAAGTTATTGCGGCCCTTGCCGATGTTGATGAAGAGGAGCAGGGCTTCAATGAAAATACTGCATCTGTGGGCATTGAAGATGAAAAAGCCGCTGAACTTGATGAAAAACTCGATTCGTTTTTTGATTTCAGCAATGATGAGCAGCTAGAAGATGACAGTCCGGCTGAATTTCAAAGCGAGGAAGAAGAGATGGGAGAATCTGACAGTGAGAAGCCGACAGCCAAAAAAAATGATGATTCAGTCATTGCCGTTCTCGAAGACGATGAAGAAAATTCGCGTGACAGCGGATTAGGTAATTCCGGCTTATTCGATGATGTGAAACAGGAGGATGACAGCGGCGACGAACTTGATTCATTTTTCAATGTCGATGATGATGTTGCAGTGAATAGCGGAAAAAATAATATAGAAGAAAATGATAAATTTAGTGATGAGGTTGTAATGGCACTTGATGAAAAGGACTCTTCTGATAGTGATATTTTTACTCCATCCTTTGAAGATGACGAGGCATCGGATGACCTGCTTGATTCATTTTTTGATTTGGAGGATGAACAGGAAAATATTCAGTCACCAGAAAATTCCGGAAATAAAGATGATATTGCTGAACTCGATGATGAATTTATAACAGCGATTGACGGAGACGAATCTTATAACACTGATGCTGGAGGGTTATCTCCGGCTCTTAAAAATGATCCGGCTGTCAGTTTTTTGGAAAGCGATACCGCTGACTCTTCAGCGGAGGAACTGGACTCCTTTTTTGGTCTGGAGGATGAACTTGAAGACGGTGTGACAGCGAAAATCGGGAACGAAAAAGAAGCCTCCGACGATTTTGCTGATGATTTTTCCTTATCGCTTGACGGAGAAGACGCTCTGGAAGAGGACTCCTTTTTCGATGCGGGAGATAATTTTGAAGAGAGTATGACAGCGGAAATCGGGAGCAAAAAAGACATCTCCGATGATTTCGCCCTATCGCTGGATGGAGAAGGCTCTACTGAGGAAGCAGTTTCCGAAGACTCCTTCACCTCGGCTTTTGGAGATGACGCTCTGAAAGAGGACTCCTTTTTTGATGCGGAAGATGATTTTGAAGAGAGTGTGACAGCGGAAATCGGGAGCAAAAAAGACATCTCCACTGATCCCGACGATGATTTCGCCTTATCGCTGGATGGAGAAGGCTCTACTGAGGAAGCAGTTTCCGAAGACTCCTTCACCTCGGCTTTTGGAGATGACGCTCTGGAAGAGGACTCCTTTTTCGATGCGGGAGATGATTTTGAAGAGAGTATGACAGCGGAAATCGGGAGCGAAAAAGACATCTCCGCCGATCCCGCCGATGATTTCGCCTTATCGCTGGACGGAGAAGGCTCTGCTGAGGAAGCAGTTTCCGAAGATTCCTTCACCTCGGCTTTTGGAGATGATACCCTAGAAGAGGACGCAGTCGCTGAAGCGGTTGAGGAAGACGGCCTTGATGATGCGGTATCGCCCGATGACGATTTAGACTCCTTTTTTGGTCTAGAGGATGATTTTGAAGACGGTATGACAACGGAAGGAGGAAGCGAAGAAGAGACATTCGCCGATCCCGACGATGATTTCGCCTTATCGCTTGACGGAGAAGACTCTGTTGAGGAAGCGGTTTCCGAAGATTCCTTCACCTCGGCTTTTGAAGAGGATGCAGTCGCTGAAGCGGTTAAGGACAGCGGCCTTGATGATGCGGCATCGCCCGATGACGATTTAGACTCCTTTTTTGGTCTAGAGGATGAACTTGAAGACGGTGTGACAGCGGAAATCGAGAGTGAAAAAGACACCTCCGACGATCTTGCCGATGATTTCGCCTTATCGCTCGACGGAGAAGACTCTGTTGAGGAAGCGGTTTCCGAAAATTCCTTCACCTCGGCTTTTGAAGAGGATGCAGTCGCTGAAGCGGTTAAGGACAGCGGCCTTGATGATGCGGCATCGCCCGATGACGATTTAGACTCCTTTTTTGGTCTG
>CBDTVG010000015.1:0-13978 GCA_965363745.1 uncultured Candidatus Electrothrix sp.
ACATTCATTCTTGATGCGGAAAACGTACCGGTTTTGCGTAAGAAGAAGAGAGTTGCCGAGGAAATCGCTGACGCTCATGAAGACTTAGCTAAGGGTGATGGATACAGAAACAATGCCAAGTTTGATAAGGCGATCCACAGTTACAAAAAGGCTTGGGATCATGCCTGCGACGCTGTTCAGCATGCGGCTGGCAAAAAAAGCAAAAAAGTAAAGAAAGAGCGAAGGAGGAGGGGCTCAAGGACATAACGGTGTCGAAAAAAAATCTGTGTAATTAAGCTTTAATATTTATGAAAAGCGGGGCCTTTCAGTTGCAGGCCCCGCTTTTTTTTGTTTTACTTTTGCCGCAACAGCACCATCTCCCCAGTTCCCGTCAACATCCCCGAAGCAAACCCCTGCCGTTCAGTAAGATGTCGGGCGACCTGAGAGCATTTAACCGTAAAAAGAAAAGGAGCATTATTGAAGAATGATCCATCCGCTGTCTTCTTTTCCGGCAATCATCCATTTTTTTTCTTGAAATCAAGCCTCAATCATGATAGAGCAAGTTGCACATGAATACTCATTCATTCTCAGCGGTATAAACAGATTAGGTCGAAACAGCTATGGAAATATTTGAAGCCCTTAAAAATAAAGAAGAAATGATTGTCTCACTTTGGATAGAGAGAACATTGGATTCTTACACCTCGTCGGGATTTTTTAAACGGGCCAAGGATCAGTTCGACAATCCGGTGGGTGTCAATATCAATCAGGGGCTTACGCAGATTTTTCAGCTGATCATCACAGAGGCTGCGTTGCGGGAATTTGCAGAGCCCCTGGATCAGGTCATTCGTATTCGGGCGGTGCAGGAATTTACCCCGGCTCAGGCGGTGGCCCCCATACTTGAGTTAAAATGGGTTGTGAAGCAGGTTTTTTCAGCGGACAAAGAATACCGGAAGTTGCTTGGTGAGCTTGCGGCGTTTGATTGTGATGTGGACAGAGTTGCCTTGGCATCTTTTGATATGTTTGTGGAATGTCGGGATAGGTTGCACGAGGCTAGAATTCGCGAATTAAAAAGCGGTAGTTATATTTTGACGGATTCCTCCTGCGCCTCTGCGGCGATACGGGACAATCTGCAAGAGATATCGCAACTATCGACAAGCTGATATTCGCACCAGCATTGCGGTGAAAGTATTTCGGTGATCAACCGGGATGCTTTGAAATATATATTTGTTCCATTATTTTTTTAATCTGAAGAGAGGGAGTGATCAATGAAGTACGCTGTCCCCCTGAAGTACGCCGCCCCCTTACTTGCTGTCATCGGCTTGGTGGTGATTGCGTGGTTAGGGTCTACGATACTTGGACTGCAATACCTGTTCGGTATTGTCGTACCTTATGCGGCCTTGGTGCTGTTTGTCGGCGGATTTTCCTATCGAGTGATCGGATGGGCAAAATCACCGGTTCCATTTCATATCCCCACGACCTGCGGTCAAGGGTATTCCATGCCCTGGGTAAAACGGAGCCTGTTGGATCATGTTGAATCTCCGTCGAATACCTTCGAGGTAACCGTCAGGATGTTCATGGAGATTGTCTTCTTCCGCTCCCTGTGGCGGAACACCAAGTCAGACATCAAGCCCGGCCCGGTTCTGACCTATAAATCAACAAGATGGCTTTGGTTGTTCGGCATTGTTTTTCATTACAGCATGCTGTTGATCCTGCTCCGTCATCTGCGCCTTTTTTTGGAGCCGGTGCCCGTCCTGATCAGCGCACTGGATGTATTTGATAGCTTCGCTTTCCATCCCACCCCGGAACTCTCGTTCTATCTTACTGACGCACTGATTCTTTTCGGACTGCTGGCTCTTCTTTTCCGTCGTTTCATCCTTCGTCCGGTTCGTTACATCTCCCTTGCCAATGATTATTTTCCGCTTTTCCTTTTGATCGGCATCGCTGTGAGCGGCATTACCATGCGCTACTACCTGCGCAGTGGCGTGGACATCGTTGCTATCAAGCATCTGGCAGTGGGGCTGGTTACTTTTCATCCAGAAATAACAAATGATATCGCCCCGATATTTTACTCCCATCTGTTCTTGGTCTCCTGTTTGCTGGCCTATTTTCCCTTTTCCAAACTGATGCATATGGGTGGAATTTTCCTCAGCCCGACCCGGAATATGGCGAACGACAGCAGGATGCGCCGCCACGTTAATCCTTGGAATCCTGATATCAAGCCGCATTCCTATGCCGGTTATGAAGATGAGTTTCGTGCGGATATGATTGAGCAGGGTATCCCGGTTGAACAGGAACTGCCTGACAAGGCTGACGATTAAGACGACTAACGGTTGTTTATCAACCTCAGGAGTATAAGGATAAAACAATGGCAGTTGTAACGAAAGACAAATTGGCAAGGAGCGTGGTTGAAGGCCCGTCGCTGATGACCGGCTCCGTTCCTATGGCTGAGTGGATGGATGTTCCGGTAAAATTCAAACCGGGAAATTACGCTTATCCGACCAAGAAAGACAAACTTGAGTACCTTGACAGCCAGCAGGGGGTCAGTTTTCCCAATGCCCGTGTCTGGAGCCCGGAGGATGATGATTGGAAACTCCCGGAAAACTGGAAAGAAATTATTATCAAAGGGTTGTCGGATCGTTTAGACAAATTTCGTTCCCTGAAGATTTTCATGGATTGCTGTGTTCGCTGTGGAGCTTGCGCAGATAAATGCCATTTTTTTCTGGGCACCGGCGATCCTAAGAATATGCCTGTCTTGCGGGCGGAGTTGTTGCGCTCAGTCTACCGGAAGGAGTTTACTCTGGCGGGAAAATGGCTGGGTGAGATGGCGGGTGGTCGGGAGATGACCACCGCAGTGCTGAAAGAGTGGTTCATGTACGCCTACCAATGTACGGAGTGTCGTCGTTGTTCCGTGTTCTGTCCCTACGGCATTGATACCGCCGAGATCACCATGATGTTGCGTGAGTTGCTCCATTTAGTGGGTTGCGGTATCAACTGGGCTATGGAGCCGGTGGCCAATTCCAATCGGACCGGTAATCATATGGGCCTAACCCCGCAGGCCTTTAAAGGTAATGTGGATTTTCTTTGCGAAGACGTTGAAAGCCTGACCGGGATTAAGATCAACCCTACCTTTAACCGCAAGGGTGCCGAGGTGCTGTTCATCACCCCATCGGCGGATGTTTTTGCCGAGCCGGGCCTGTTCACCTGTATGGGCTATCTGATTCTGTTCGAGGCTATCGGCTTGGATTATACCTGGTCCACCTATGCTTCAGAGGGCGGAAACTTCGGTCTGTTCACCTCCAACGAGATGATGAAGAAACTCAACGCCAAGATGTATGCTGAGGCTGAACGCCTGGGCGTAAAATGGATTCTCGGCGGAGAGTGCGGTCATATGTGGCGGGTGGTGCATCAATACATGGCCACCATGAACGGCCCAGCCAATTTCTTAGAGGTGCCAAAATCGCCAATTACCGGTACGGTTTTTAAGAATGCGGCCTCGACCAAGATGGTGCATATCAGTGAGTTCACCGCTGATTTAATTAAGCATAAAGCCATCAAGTTCGATAAGAGTCGTAATGCCCATGTCAAGGCGACCTTCCATGATTCCTGCAATCCGGCGCGGGCTATGGGGATGCTGGAAGAGCCGCGTTACATTCTTGATAACGTGCTGGATGGCTGGCATGAGATGCCTGAAAATACCATCCGCGAAAAAACCTTTTGCTGCGGTTCTGGTACCGCCCTGAATACAGATGAAATCATGGAATTGCGTATGCGTGCGGGATTCCCTCGGGCCAATGCGGTCCAGCATGTGTTTGATAAACACGATGTCAATACCTTGGCGACAATCTGCGCTATTGACCGAGCGACGTTGACCACCCTGATGGATTACTGGGTGCCCGGAGTTACAGTGGCCGGACTCAGCGAGCTGGTGGGTAACGCACTCGTTGTGGAAGGCGAAAACAGACAAGAACTTAATGAGGGTCTCCGTACCCTGTTATTTTAATTTCCCGGCAGGCGTGGAGGAATAGAAATGTACGACAGCGGTAAAATCATAACAGGGCTGGTCATCTTTGTCCTGTTGGTCACCTTTCCCTTTTGGTACGCCAATTTTATTGGCGATGTCGGTGCTATACCACCGGCTACGAATAATGAATTGTCCGAAGCGATGTTCCAAGGCATCACCTTTCCGAATGACGCAAAACATGCGCTGACGACCGGAGAGATGCGTAGTACGCATATGAATATGCTGCGGGATATCCATGCAAAATCCTTGAAGCAGGGATACACTCCAGAAAACGATGGAAAAAAACAAACTATGCAGTGCATGATGTGCCACGGAAGCAAAGAGAGCTTCTGTGACAGCTGCCACGTTCATGCAGCGGTGCAGACACCGGATTGCTGGTCCTGTCATGAGAAATAGGACAAGTGCATAACAGTTTTGCAGCTTCCTGCTGTATATCTTGCCTCCTGATCAGAAATGATCGGGAGGCTTTTTTTTTATCGTCGATCTTGGTCAGCCTATGCGGCTGCTGAATGGATATTTGGGCCTGAATATTCTCTGCGGCTGGGTGATTCTCACTGCCGAGCGCAAGAGAACCCATCCACCCAAGTAGATATAAGTGGATATATTTCTTTGAAAAGCCTCTGACCAATTTGGTCAGGGGCTTTTTTAGGTCTTCAGTTCGCAGGAGGAAAAGAGAAAAAATAGAGTAAAATCTCTTCTCACCGTTGCAAGATAGCTCTTCCTGTCGTATATTTGTTATATTTTTGCATAACATCCTTTTGTAAAAATAAATTATTGTCATCAAATATTATTCGTCAACCTAGGAAAACATCCATGAATACCAACCTAAAACTGAAGATCGGGCTACTTATTACCGTTATCCTCTTTTCCATAATGTCCATCGGGCCGTCCTTTTATAAGGGTGCCCCGGATTGGTGGAAAACATATCTGGCACCGGAAGGTCTGAAGTTAGGGCTTGATCTTCAGGGTGGTATGCATTTGGTTTTACGGGTAAATTTAGACAAGGCCGTTAAAAACTCCCTTGATCTTGCCGCCTCGGATTTAAAAGAAGGACTTGCGGAAAAAGATATTTCAGCGGTTAAGTTAGATTCACCTGATCCCGCTCAGATTATTTTCACCCTGCCTAATACCGGTGCGGTAGGAACAATCAATCAGATTATCAAAGATGATTTTCCTAACTTAAACATTGAGGTCAAAGCGGAAGAAGGGAGTTTTCCCCGCATCAGTCTGAAACTGACAACAGAGGAAATAACGTTTATCCGCAAGAATGCGGTGGCTCAGTCGTTGGAGATTATCCGAAACCGTATTGATCAGTTCGGTGTTGCTGAACCGGTGATCGTCCGCCAAGGTGAAGATGAGATAGTGGTGCAGCTGCCCGGAGTCAAAGATCCTGAACGGGCCATGGATTTGATTGGCAAAATGGCTCAGCTCGAATTTAAAGCTGTCGCCGATGACAGCGGTGTGGAGCTCAACGCCCTGATCGTTCAGGCTGTCGCCGCCGGTCAATGGCAGGAAGGCGGTAATGCCGAACAGCTCAAACAGCTCAACCTGTACCTGCAGACGAATTTGCCCAAGGGGACAGAGATTTCCTTTGAACGGAAGGTTGACAAGCAGAGTAAAAAGGAACTCAGGATTCCGATTTTATTAGAAAGTCAGGTGCTCATGACCGGTGACATGGTCAAGAATACTCGCGTCGGATTCGGAGGCACTTTTAACGAACCTCTGGTAAGCCTTGATTTCACCAGTCGAGGAGGTAAAGTTTTTGCCACCATCACAGAAAAAAATGTCAACAGACAGATGGCTATTGTTCTTGACGGGGTGGTGCGTTCCGCCCCGGTGATTCAGGAGAAAATTCTTGGCGGTTCCGCTCAGATTTCAGGGAGTTTTACCCATGAGGAAGCCAGTGATCTGGCCATTATTCTTAGGGTCGGCGCTTTGCCCGCTCCGGTTGAAATCATCCAGAATCTGACAGTCGGTGCCAGCTTGGGGCTCGATTCCATTAATAAGGGCCTAACCTCCGGCCTGTTCGGCGCCCTGATGGTCTTGGTGTTTATGGTCATCTACTACCGGCTTTCGGGCATAATCGCCGATCTGGCCTTGGCCCTGAATATTTTGTTCCTGTTTTCCGGTTTGGCCATGCTTGGTGCCACGCTGACTCTGCCCGGTATTGCCGGTATTATCCTGTCCATCGGTATGGCGGTTGATGCCAATGTCTTGATCTTTGAACGAATGCGAGAGGAGTTCGCCTTGGGCAAATCAGTCAGATCCGGGGTGGATGCCGGTTTTGACAAGGCGTTCTGGTCCATTGTTGACTCGCAGGTCACCACGTTGATCACGGCTCTGGCTCTGTTCATGTTCGGTACCGGTCCGATCAAAGGCTTTGCCATCACCTTGTCCTTGGGCATTATTTTCAACCTGTTCGCCGTTCTGTTCTGCACCCGCTTGGTGTACGACTGGATGTTCACCGGACGTAAATTACATGAGTTGAAATTCATGCGCTTTATCCACAAACCCAATTTTGATTTTATGGGGATCAAAAAGATCGCTTTTGCATTCTCTGCGGTGCTGGTTCTTGTCGGACTGTTTTCTTTTGTTGAAATTTTGCGGGGTGATGCCAATCTCGGTGTTGATTTTTCCGGCGGTTCTTTATTGCAGTATAAGGCGGATAAGCCGTTTCAGCTTAATGGAATTCGGAAGGCTTTTAAAGAGGGCGGTTTTGATTCTATTGACCTCCAGCAGGTTACGGGTGAAAATCGCTTGATCGTTAAAATAAAAAAGTCGGAAGACACAGTCGGCCATCTTAGCAAAAAAATCTCAGCTGTCCTGACCACTCAGGGGGACGGCAATTTTGTTATTGAGAGTCAATCTGAAATTGGTTCCTCCATTTCCGATGTGTTGCGCAATAAGGCGATTGAAGCTATTGCTATTTCTTTGCTCGGCGTGCTTTTTTATCTTGCGATCCGTTTTGATTTCAGTTTTGGGTTGGCTGCGGCTGCGGCAACCTTTCATGATGTGTTAGTTGTGCTGGGTATTTGTTGGTTGCTCGATATGGAGATCACCCTGCTGTTGGTTACAGCCTTGCTCACCTTGGCGGGCTATTCTCTCAATGACTCCGTGGTTGTCTTTGACCGAATTCGAGAAAATATGGGCAAGTTCCATGAAAAGAAATTTTCTGATATCATCAATATCAGTATCAACGATACCTTGGGGCGTAGTATTGTTACTTCCCTGACAACCGCCTTAGTGCTGGCCGCTCTTTTCTTTTATGGTGGTTCCGCAATCCATGATTTTTCTTTCGCCCTGCTAGCCGGTGTACTTGTGGGAACCTATTCCTCTGTTTTTATCGCCAGCCCCTTGCTGTCGTTGAAGAAACGGTAAAAAAATTCCCAAGTATTGTGTGCTATAATGCTATTGTGCGGCGGGTATGATGTTTTTTCATGCCCGCCGCAGTTTTGTCATCCCGCATAACCATTCGGGTTTTTTTTCTGCCAATTCCAGGTATCCGCACACATCGCATCAATTCCCAGTTCGGCCTTCCATCCTAGCTCCTGAGCCGCAAGTGTCGGATCGGCGTAGCATTGGGCGATGTCCCCTTGCCGACGAGGCGCAATGGTATGAGCAATCTTTCTGCCTGATGCCTTTTCAAAGGCCCTAATCATCTCCAGTACAGAATATCCTTGCCCGGTACCCAGATTATAGGTGACCACCCCCGGTCGCTCCTCCAGCTTTTCCAATGCGCATAAGTGACCCTTTGCCAGATCCACCACATGGATGTAATCGCGAACTCCGGTTCCGTCCAGGGTGGGGTAGTCATTACCGAATACAGAAAGTTGCTCTAATCTTTCCACAGCGACTTGGGAGATATAGGGCATCAGGTTGTTCGGGATGCCATTGGGGTCTTCACCAATCTGACCGCTTTCATGGGCTCCGACCGGATTGAAATAACGGAGCAGACTGATATTCCATTCCGTATCCGCTATATGCAGGTCACGCAGAATGTCCTCAATCATGGCCTTGGTTCTACCGTAGGGGTTGGTGCAGGCCAGAAGCGGAAAATCTTCAGTGATTGGTACCGTGGCCGGATCGCCGTATACTGTGGCTGACGAGCTGAAGACGATATTTTTGACTCCTTGTTGTTGCATGATTTGACAGAGGTTGACCGTGCCGATGAGATTGTTCTGATAATAAAGCAGAGGTTGTTCCACTGATTCTCCCACTGCCTTGAGTCCGGCAAAATGGATAACCGCCGTTGCCTTCGGGTTTTGCTTGAATACCGTCTCCACCGAGGTCGGATCAAGAAGGTCAGCCTGAAAGAAACGAAGGGACCTGCCGGTCATTTGTTCCACTCGTCGTAATCCTTCCCAGCTGGAAGTGCTGAGGTTGTCAATAACTGTCACTTCATGGCCGCTGTTGAGCAGTTCCAAGCAGGTGTGTGAGCCTATATAACCGGCTCCGCCGGTAACGATGACGTGCATCCATATTCTCCAAAAAGATTTTTGTTTTTAAGGTTCACTTTTTTATAACAAAAATACGGATCGACTTCAAAAGAAAATACCGCCGAGGAACCGCAATCGGTACAGTGAGAAGTAATCATTCTCTCTGTGGATTGCGCAGGACGAAAAAATACTGTACAGTCTGTTGCGATTACAGAGTGGCTTTCCGTATTTTTTTTACGGACTATATTTATTGTTTGCTTGATTAATTGAGGATATATTATGCCGTATGTAAGTATTCGTGTTGCCGGAAAACTAAGCAGAGAGCAAAAAAAGAACATTGCTCAGGGAGTAACCAAAGTTATCTCTGAAGAGACGGGTAAACCTGAGTCGTCGATCCTTATTTTTATTGACGAGAAACAACGGGAAAACATAGCCAAAGGCGGTAAGTTGCTTGATGAGCAATAAGGCTATGGATGTGCAGCAGGCGGAAAAACAGCTAAAGGTGTTGCGCGAGCAGCTTACTTTGCATATGCATCAATATTATGTGTTGGATGATCCGGTTATCAGTGATGGTGAGTATGACCGGATGTTCCGGGAATTGTTGGATTTGGAAGAGCAGTTCCCGGAGCTAATCACCCCGGATTCACCGAGCCTGCGGGTGGGCGGAGAACCGCTTGCCTCCTTTGCAGAAGCTGCACATGCCGTGCCCATGCTCAGCTTGGATAATGTTTTCAACGCCCAGGAGTTGCTGAGCTTTGAGGAAAAAATCCAACGCTATCTGCAAACAACCGCGCAGCCGACCTACTTGGCAGAACCCAAGCTGGATGGCTTGGCGGTTGAGTTGATCTATGAAAACGGTCTGCTGATCCAAGGTTCCACCAGGGGAAACGGCTTGGTCGGTGAAAATATTACGGCCCAGTTGCAGACTGTGCAGACCATCCCCCTGCGTTTGGTGGCATTGGCAGCGAGAGAGGGAAACGAGGGCGTATCAATCCCAGAACGACTGGTCGTCCGGGGGGAAGTCTTTCTGCCCCGTAAGTCCTTTCGTCAGCTGAATGAACAGCGGGCAGAGCAAGGAGAGTCCTTATTTGCTAACCCGCGTAATGCGGCCGCCGGTTCCCTGCGCCAGCTTGATCCCAAAGTGACAGCCTCTAGACCGCTCAGCTTTTATGTCTACGGAGTGGCTGATACAGAGGCGACTCCTTGTGCCGACTTGGAGGAACTTTTTTCCTGGCTTGCCCAACTCGGTTTTCCGGTCAACCCGCTGATAAAATTCTGCCGTACCCTTACCGAGGTGGAAGAGCAGTATCGTCATCTGCAAACAATCCGTCATGATCTGGAGTATGAAATCGACGGTATGGTGATCAAGGTGGCTGATTTTGCCCTGCAACAGCGCCTGGGCAATAAAACCCGTGCTCCGCGCTGGGCCACGGCTTGGAAGTTTCTTGCGATCCAGGCGACGACCGTGATGACCGGAGTCGATTTTCAGGTTGGCCGAACTGGGGCGATCACACCGGTGGCACTTCTGGAACCAGTTGAGGTTGAGGGTGTCATTGTTCGCCGAGCAACCCTGCATAACCAAGATGAAATTGAGCGCAAGAGGTTGATGATCGGCGACACGGTACTGATTCAGCGGGCCGGAGATGTTATCCCGGAGATCGTCAAGCCCATCACGGAACAGCGCACCGGCGAAGAGCAACCTCTTGTCTTCCCAATCCAATGCCCGATCTGCGCCTCCTCTCTCCAGCGTCCTGAAGGTGAGGCGATCACCCGCTGCATCAACCTCCTTTGCCCGGCTCAGCTACTGCAACGGATGATTTATTTTGTCAGGAAGGCAGGGCTTGATATTGACGGATTCGGACGAAAAAATGTCGAGCAGCTCATGGAAACCGGGTTGGTTCAGGAAATTCCGGATATTTTCCGTCTTCAAAAAGAACAACTGGCAATCCTTGACGGCTGGGGTGAAAAATCTGCGGAAAAATTGCTGCTGGCAATAGCCGAGGCAAAGCATCCCACCTTATCCCGCTTCATCGGTGCCTTGGGCATCAGGTATGTTGGCGAAATGACTTCTGAGCTGGTGACCCGCCATTTCAGCACCCTTGATGACCTGCTGGCTGCGAAAAAAGAGGAGTTGCTGGCGGTCGAAGGCATCGGTGAACAAGCGGCAATGAGCTTGATTGAGTATTGTGCCAACAGCGAAAATCAAAAAATGATTGAGAGCCTGCTTGATCTTGGCCTCACCATAACAACTGTGGTTCAGGAAAATACTGAAAACACTCCGCTGGATGGGGCCATATTTCTCTTTACCGGCACCCTCAGCCGAATCTCGAGAAACGAGGCCAAACAACTGGTTAAGGACCGGGGCGGCAGGGTGGTTTCTGGGCTCAGTAAAAAAGTTACTCATCTTGTGGCTGGAGAAAAAGCGGGGAGCAAACTGAAAAAAGCGGCGGAGATGGGGATTGTTGTTGTTGATGAGGCGGCGTTTTTGGGGATTGTTGGTAGGACGTAGATATTGGTACCTCTGTACAACGTCGGAATTAAGAAATCCCAGTTATGGACATAGTGATACGACTTGGAGAACACTAGTGAAAACAGCATTTATCGTACTAACAATCCTCATGATACTGGGGATCTCTCTGTATACATGGCAAAATCGTGCTTCTGACCGAGTGCTCCTCACTTTCTTCACAGTACTATTCGCAGGGACAATTGTTTTCATTGCGAAGGAAACAATTTCAAATAAGATAGAAAAAATATCCGAAGAGATTAGCGTGGTGGTGCTGTACGGTCACGATAATATGCCACTTCCATTGCAGCTCCCATACCTCCCCGAGCTAATCTTTTTTCTTAAGGCGCTGACTGCTAAACAACGTACACCGTCCCAAACGCATGTCGATATCAAGCAAGGCAGCGAACTTTATTTTCCGGCTGTCGTCTATGCGGTAATAAAGAAAGCCATGAGTCCATTCATTTCAGGCTGGGATTCCGAAATTATCCAGTACTCTTCTCCCGATGGAGTGACCACAGAGTCACGGGGGGGAACGCTGAATGGCAAACAAGTTGACCTGCGATACCTGTACGATCTCTTTAAATTCCAACTTCAATTCGAAGACGAAAGCCAAATTTTCAACTCCAGCCATTTCCAAAAATATTATCAGCCTCCGAATACCGACATCCAGGTAACGGAGGCTACTGATTTTTTGTGTAAGATCGAGTTCAAAAATAGGTTTATCACTCTAGCAATATCTATAAAAATAGGACACCACTCAATGGGAGCAGGAGAGTATACAACGTTGATAGGACTCCCAGAAGACCAAACAGGAAGCGCGACATTCCGCATCATTGCAGAAGTTACTCAGAACCGTCTTTTGAATGGTCACCCAGATATGATAACACACAGAAAATGGGCAAATACTATTATTGATGGAATCGTACGTGATTTCAGCTATGACAAGATCAGATCAAACTGGCTTGAAAACTTTCAACTTCACGGACAGAAAGCTCTGCTTGCATACTAAAAATAGGGCTGGTTTCGTCGAACTTTATCAAAACCTACGGGCATGCTTCATATGCCAGTTGACACTTTCTGGATGAGTTGAGTCTCTTTCAAATAACAAAACTATGGAAATACATTAATGTCATACAGTTGAGCTGTTGCCACCTTTGTCCTGTGACAATAACCTGGTACAGTTCTTGCGGAAAGTGTCAACTACTTTTAGGGGCATATGAAGCATGCCAACCTACGAACCGTTTTTAATTATGGCGAATTCGCCGTAATTAGTTATCAATATAAAATATAAGAACATGTTATGAATTTTCAGATCGGTGATTCCGTTGTGGTGAAAGCAGGTCTTAAAGCCCCAGATGACGGAACGGATATTGGTGGATGGCAAGGCAGGGTAACGGAAATTGAGGAAGACAATCTTCTTTGTATTGACTGGGACAGTCTGACTTTAGAAAACATACCTGGCTCGTATATAAAAAAATGCGAACAGGACGGATCGGATTGGAGCCAATGGTATCTCTGCACTACAGATGTTGAAAAAACAAAATCTCGCGACACAGAAGATGACGTTTCTGAAATGATTTACGTTCTTGAAGAAAAACACGCTTGGGATTCTTTAGGGGAAGAAGGAGAAGGTATCAGCGAAGTATTAAAAGAGATTGCCTCCGATGATGATGAAGCCGCTTTTGAAGCTTGGTATAAACACCTAGATCAGGTTTTAACTTTTCCTTTTAAGGCTGAGGTTAAAGAATTCCAAGAGAGAGGGCCTTTACGAACGGGTGACAGAGTAACGGTGGAAAAAATAGACTCATACTTTGATGAGTTGCGGGGCATTTTCGTCAAAGTTAAAAACAAGAAATCAAGTTATGTTTTCCCGCTGGCTGACCTTGAGGCAATGGATAAAAAGGGACCGAATTTTCAACCCATAAGGAATTATGTTGTTTGGTTTGCAAATCATTGATAAAACAAGGCAGACGTTGCCTAATTCAGGTGTTAATCTGCAAGCTCCGACCATAGTAGTAGATCTGCTTGAGAGAAACGAAAGCGGACAGCTCACTCCTTAACTTGTCTGATTTCGTTGTACTTAATCAAATCTACGCAACTGTACCTTTCTTTTTCCAGTCGATACATCACCGGGCTTTGGCGAATGTCTCATCGGGACAGCACGTCCCGGAGGGACGAACCACTCATAGCCCACTGTTTCAACGGTGGGTATTGTTAAAAAAGAACACATAATAATTTCATGCTTACCTTCCCCCAAATTGATCCGGTAATTTTCTCTCTTGATGCTTTTGATGTACACTTCTACGGTCTGATATTTTCTTTAGGCCCTTTACATGTCCGTTGGTACGGCCTGATGTATATTATAGGCTTCATGTCCTGTTATCTGTTAGTCAGCTATCAGGCCAAACGATTTAAATGGAATCGGCTACTTGAGCATGTGGATAATTTGAATATCGCCGTTATTATCGGGGTTGTCCTCGGAGGCAGGCTGGGTTATGTCCTTTTTTATAACCCCCACTACTTTTTGCAGCATCCTCTCGAAATTTTTGCCACCTGGCAGGGCGGAATGTCCTTTCACGGCGGTGTTATCGGCGTACTGATCGCCTTGGCCTTGTACAGCCGACGACATGGCCTTGATGCCTGGAAAATTGTGGATTTATACACGGTCACAGCCCCCATTGGTCTTGGGTTTGGTAGAATCGGCAATTTTATCAACGGGGAACTGTACGGCAGGACAACTGATCTTCCTTGGGGCATGGTCTTTCCCTACGGCGGCCCGCTACCCAGGCATCCTTCTCAGCTCTATGAAGCCCTGCTGGAAGGGCTTGTTCTTTTTATCATCCTTTGGTCGCTGAAAGGAAAACCTTGGAAAATGGATCAGGACGGAAAGCAGTTATCCCGCTGGCCTCATGGAACCATGACAGCTCTTGCGATGATTCTGTACGGGATTTTTCGATTTCTAGTAGAGTTTGTCCGCCAACCTGATGAGCATCTTGGCACAGTGCTGTTGGGCATGACGATGGGGCAGGTGCT
>CBDTVG010000016.1:0-13622 GCA_965363745.1 uncultured Candidatus Electrothrix sp.
AAAATCGGAGAAGAGGTGGCTATTACGGCGCATGATGGAAAGATCATCGTGGAGGCGACTCAAAAAATACGCGGAAGATATAACATAAAAGATTTGGCTGCCAAGATGCCCAAAAAATATAGTCCGAACGAGGAGGAATGGGGATCTCCGGCAGGAAGGGAGGCTTGGTAGATGACTAAATATATTCCTGAAAAAGGAGATTATGTTACCTTGACCTTTGATCCCCAATCCGGGCATGAACAAAAAGGTCGCCGACCGGCCTTGGTGGTCAGTAATAAGGTGTTTAATAAGGCGACCGGACTTGCCATTGTCTGCCCTGTTACCAACACAAACCGTGACATTCCCTTTCATGTAGCAATTCCAAAAGAGTCTTCCTTAACAGGATACGTGATGGTTGAGCAGGTCAAATCGATTGACTACAGGAGCCGTCGCATTAAGCGTATTGAGAAGGTTGCAAGTGATACTTTGGCTGAGGTGCTTGCTATTTTGGATGCATGCATATATCAAGATGCCTGAAAAACCATTGCGCATCATAATCACAGGCGGCGGCACCGGTGGCCATCTTTTTCCCGGTATAGCCTTGGCGACTGCTCTGCAACAAAGAATCTCCGGTTGCGAGATTATGTTCATCGGCACTAAAAGACAGCTTGACCGGGAGACGCTGGCCGGGTTTAATTTTCAGCAGGAGTCCATTTCCTGTATGGGCTTGAAGGGCATGGGGCTGAAGCATCGCCTCAAGAGTCTCGTCAGTCTGCCGCCGGCAGTCTTTGAGTCATGGAAGATAATACGTCGGTTTCAGCCGGATTTGGTTTTCGGAGTAGGCGGCTATGTCACCGGGCCGGTGCTACTGGCCGCGAAGATGCGAGCTGTCCCGACCTGTATCCACGAGCAGAACTCGGTGCCGGGGCTGGCAAACAGGATGATATCTCATTTTGTCCGCAGGATTTTTGTTTCCATACCCGGAAGATATCCTTTTGCGGAGCGGAAGACCGTTGTCTCCGGCAACCCGGTTCGCCGGGAGATTTTAGCGGCGGCGGAACACAAGGAGTATGGCGGAAAAGGCGAAGAAGTCGGTAGACCGCTTACCCTACTAGTCATGGGAGGCAGTCTCGGTGCCCACCGGATTAACATGTTGATGCTGGAAGTGACGGCAAGGTTCAGTGAGCAGGAAAAGAAGGCTGTGCATATTATTCATCAGACCGGCACAGCTGATGAGGAGCGGGTCAAAACCGGGTATGCCGCTACCGGAATGAAGGCCGAGGTTTCTGCCTTTTTTACCGATATGGCGGCCTTGTATACCCGTGCCGACGTGGTGGTCGCCAGAGCCGGGGCCACATCCCTTGCGGAATTGTCAGTTATGGGCCTGCCCGCAGTGCTTATTCCGTATCCGTATGCGGCGGATGACCATCAGGCGAAAAATGGCGCATATTATGTGGCGGGAGGCGGAGCAGTTATGTACCGGGAAGCGGAACTGGACATGGGAGAGCTTGGCGAAATTTTATTAAAATTATTGAGCGATGCTGATAGATTGAGACGTATGGCGACAGCGATGAAAAAGATGGGGCAACCGGAGGCCACACAGCGAATTCTTGATAGTTGCATGGAGTTGGTCGCTGAAAAATGAGGAAGGGGTTGAGTTGCTGAGTCGGCTGAATCGAAATGCTTGTTGTATAAAAGGTTTGAACATATTATGCGGATGTGAATTCCGCTGCACAGGGGCGGATGTATAAAAAGAATAAACATATCCATTTTGTCGGAATCGGCGGAATCGGTATGTCAGGAATTGCGGAGTTGCTGCTGTACCTCGGTTATAAGATCAGCGGCTCAGATTTACATAGAACAGATATTACTCGTCGTTTGGAGCAGGTGGGCGGAATTGTTTATGAAGGGCACAACGCGGACAGGGTGGCGGGAGCCGACGTGGTGGTTGTGTCAACAGCGATTCGCTCGGATAACCCGGAAGTGCTGGCCGCGAGGGAGAGGGGGATACCCGTGATTCAGCGGGCTGAGATGCTTGCCGAACTTATGCGCCTGAAAGGATTCGGTATCGCTGTGGCTGGCAGTCATGGAAAAACCTCCACCTCCTCGCTAATCGCCGCGATTCTTGACGAAGCTGGTTTGGATCCAACCGTGGTCGTCGGCGGCAAAGTTGACTGTTTCGGCGGCAAAAACGCCCACCTTGGGGAAGGGGAGTTCTTGGTGGCTGAGGCTGATGAAAGTGACGGCTCTTTTCTCAAGCTGTCCCCGGTTCTTGAGGTGATTACCAATATTGATCTGGAACATTTGGATTATTATCGCGATTTGGAGCATATCAAGGAAACGTTTCTTGAGTTTATTGAGAAAATCCCTTTTTACGGCGCAGCTGTTGTCTGCCTTGATGATGCCAATCTCGCCGGTTTGTTGCCCCGGATTCAACGACGAAAGATTACCTACGGGCTTACCGAGCAGGCTGATCTGCATGCGACGAAAATTGTGGTCGATGGATGCGGCAGTGAATTCACTGTGTATTATCGGGATGAGGAACTCGGAAGGATACGGCGCAACAGTCCCGGTCGCCATACGATTTACAACACCTTGGCGGCTGTAGCCGTCGCCCTTGAGTTGGAGATTGAATTTCCGGTGATCGCCCATGCTCTCGCCCGTTTTAAAGGAGTTCAGAGACGCTTGCAGGTGAAGGGAAAAAAACAGGGAATTCTTGTTGTGGATGATTACGGGCATCATCCCACTGAAATCCGGGCTACCTTGGATGCGATTCGGGAGGGTTGGCCGGATCGTCGCCTTGTCGTGGTGTTTCAACCACATCGGTATACGCGAACCAAAGGACTGTTTGAAGAATTCTCCACCGCGTTTTATCGGGCGGATGTGCTTATTTTGACAGATATATATGCGGCAGGTGAAGATCCCATTGAAGGGGTGAACAGCAAGGCCATGCTTGAAGCGGTCAAGCTCCACGGGCAGCGTCAGGCGTATTATCATCCTGATTTATCAACTCTTCCTCCTTACCTCCTTGATTTTATTTTAGAGGGCGATCTGGTGCTGACGCTAGGGGCGGGCAGTATAGTTCAGGTAGGTGAGCAACTCTTGGATCTGTTGGATTGAACGGTTGGATGGGGTTGGATTGTGAAAAGGTATGAATCAAAAACAACGTGACAGGTTAGCGAAAAACTGGCCGACTGAAATGCGGTTTGATGTCCCTATGGCCTCCTATTCCACCTTGCGGGCGGGTGGCCAAGCTGAGGCCTTGATTGATGTGCATACCTTGGTTGAACTGCGGGAGCTGCTGGTTCAGCTATATGAAGAACAGCTCGTTTTTTGGGTCATTGGTCGAGGTTCCAATATTTTGGTATCTGACAGCGGCTATCCCGGCGTTGTTATTCGGCTCAAGGGAGCGTTTAGCAGCATTCATCTGCTTGACGACAGCAATAACGCATCAGTTGTTGTCAAGACTGGCGCGGGCTGTCCCGTTGCCGGGCTTGTGTCTTGGTGCGGCAAACAGGGGCTGTCCGGTTTGGAATTTATGGCTGGGATACCCGGCTCGGTGGGCGGAGCCTTGCGGATGAATGCCGGTGCTTGGGGCGGAGAAATCGGGGATCGGCTTCAGGCCGTTGAACTTGTTGATCGTCATGGTCAGTTGCGGCATGTTCCGGTTTCAGCACTTCGGCTTTCCTATCGCGCAATGGAGCTTGCGGATAAGGAGACGGAGATGATGGACAGCATGGTTGTCGCTTCGGTCACATTCAGGATGCTCCGAGGTGAGCGGGAAGCGGTACGCTCCCGGTGTACTCAATATCTTGAGCGTAGGCGTGGAAAACAGCCTGCCGGGGTGGCCTCCGCCGGGTCGTTTTTTAAGAATCCAGAGGGAGATTCGGCCGGAAGACTGATTGAGGCCGCCGGATTGAAAGGAGCTTGTTGCGGACAGGCCGTGGTTTCTCCGGTGCATGCCAATTTTATTGTAAATACAGGAAAGGCGACAGCGACGGATATTGTGACGTTGATGGAGCGGGTTCAACGAGAAGTTTTTCAACAATTCTCTGTCAGACTGGAGCCGGAAGTGCAAATTTTATAGAAGAAGCTGCTTCTGAAATTTTTGCGCATCAACGGGTTCCGTTCAATGGCTAAGAAGAGAAAAATAAGATATCGACAGCAACGGGCCGGGCGTTCATCGTTGCTTCGTCAGTTCCGTTCCACGTTTGTCGGTGCGGATCGACCGCAGATTCGAGTCAATATGAGCTCGTATCGCAAGGCTGTCAGCGGACACCAACAAGCTCAGTTGAAGCTCCGTCTTGTTAAAAGCGTCTTTGTTTTTTTGTCCCTGTCGGCTTGCCTTTTTTTTGCCATACAATGGGGATATAGAACGTTAGAGCGTTCCGCAACCTTTCGGGTGCGAAAAATTACGGTTCAGGGAAATCGTATGACCAGTAAGGCGCAGGTACTTGCTCTTGCTGATATCAAGCAGGGGACAGAGTTGCTTGGTTTTAACGCCGACATTGCTGAGAAGCGCATTCAGGAAGATTTTTGGATTGATCATGCGAAGATTGAACGTTCCTGGCCGTACACCTTGAATATACGGGTTTATGAGCATCGTCCCATGGCGATAATAAATATTGAGGACGGAGAAAAGCCGGGGCTGTATTATATAGATCATCACGGTCAGATTTTCGCTCCGGTGGGACACTCCCAGGAACTTGATTTTCCTGTTATTACCGGTTCTGTACTATCTGAAGGGGCGGAAAAATTATTAGGGGAAGTTCTTACGGAACAAAAAACTGCGGGCGATGCTTATGATTTCCTGCGTTTTGCGGCGTTGGGGAATCCAATTTTGCCCTTACAGTCTATTTCCGAGATACATGTGAGCCGAAAAAAAGGAATTATTGTCTATCTTGTTGAACGACCCTTTCCTATTTATGTTGGATGTGGTAATGTCAAAAATAGATATTATCAGCTCGTTAAATTACTTGAGCGGTTCTATCGAAAAGAAGAAATAGAGGAAATTAAAGAGATTCGCATGGATTATCAGGCGGGCCGCATTCTTGTGGTCAGGTCGGAGCCATAGGCGGTGTGTGCAATGGAAGAGTTGGATATAAAGGTCGCTGAAGAAAAAGAGATTATAGAGGAAGAGGAAGAACTGGATGCGGTGGACCGGGGAACGGGAGAGCTGGTTGCGGGCCTTGATATCGGCACCACCAAGATCTGTGTCGTTATAGGCGAGGTGTTTGATGACGGCAGTGTGAATATTATCGGGGTGGGAACAGCTGCGTCTTCGGGTATGAAAAAAGGCGTGGTGGTCAATATTGAATCCACGGTGAAAGCGATTCGTCAGGCCATTGACAGTGCTTCCGACATGGCTGGCTGTGACATAGAAACTGTCTACGTGGGAATAGCTGGCACTCATATCAAGGGATTTAATTCTCCTGGAATCATTGCGATTAATAACCAGCAGATCAGACAGAAGGAAATTGAGGCGGTTATTCAGGCCGCTCAGACCGTGAAGATCTCTGATAATCAACAGATTATTCATGTTTTGCCTCAGGAGTACATGGTTGATGATCATACCGGTATTCAAAATCCTTTAGGAATGACCGGGGTTCGTTTGGCGACCAATGTGCATATCGTCACCGCTGATGTTACCTCGTTGCACAATTTAGTGACCAGTTGCAGTCGGGCCGGATTAAATGTAGCCGAGGTCGTTCTTGAATCAGTCGCCTCATCGCGGGCGGTGCTGACTTCCGATGAGATGGAACTGGGAGTGGTACTGCTTGATATCGGCGGAGGTACCACGGATTTGGCTGTCTTCTGCAACGGTACTATCAAGTACACTTGGGAACTCGCTCTGGGCGGTAATAATTTGACCAATGATTTGTCCGTAGGTCTGCGCACACCTTTACAGGAAGCTGAAACGCTGAAATACAGGTATGGCGGTGCAGTGTCTTCCATGATTAAAGAAAATCATATCATAGAGGTACCCACAGTCGGTGACCGCAAGGCCCGTAAGGTTTCTCAGCGGGTTATGGTGGAGATTTTAGAGGCCCGAATGGAGGAGATTCTTCAGGTTGTGAATAAGAAAATTTGCGGTTCAGGATATAGAAATCGTATTAACGCCGGTATGGTGATCACCGGCGGTACAGCCTTATTGGCCAATATTGTTGATATGGCTGAACAAGTTTTTGATATGCCGGTTCGTATCAGTTTTCCTCAGGGTGTGGGCGGTCGAATCGGAGATGTTGAGTCCCCCCGTTGTACCACAGGAGTGGGGTTGGTTTTATATGGTTGTAATGATAAAGAAGTTGTGCCCGTGGAGAGCGGAAGCGTTGTAAGCAGATTGAAAAGTTTTATAAAAAATATTATTTAGTGCTGGAAAAGATTGCATGACAGCTTTATAATAATACTATTTAAAAATTATTATTGTATAATTTGATGCGGGAACGAAATGCTTGAGGGGGAGAGCATGTCATATAGAATGGCTGAAGAAGAGTCAGTGGCTACTATCAAAGTTATTGGAGTTGGTGGTGGTGGTGGCAATGCCATTAATACCATGGTTGAAAATCGGCTGACCGGTGTGCAGTTTATTGCCGCCAACACCGATATGCAGGCTTTGGAAAACTCTAGGGCTGATATCCGAATTCAGCTCGGCCCGACGATCACCCAAGGAATGGGGGCCGGAGCTGATCCTGCGATGGGAAGAGAAGCCGCAGAGGAAAGTCTGGATGATTTGGCGAACGCCATCTCCGATGCGGATATGGTGTTTGTTACCGCTGGACTGGGCGGCGGCACGGGCACGGGAGCCGCTCCGATTATCGCTAAGTTAAGCAAAGAAAAAGGAGCTCTGACCGTCGCAGTTGTCACCAAACCCTTTTATTTTGAAGCCAAGAAGCGCATGCGTAACGCCGAGGCCGGTTGGGATGAGCTGAGAAAAAATTCAGATACTATTATTACGGTTCCAAATGATCGGCTGCTCGGCCTGATGCAGAAAAATTCCACCTTGGTGGATATGATGAAGATGGTGGATGATGTTTTGTTGCAGGCGGTAAAAGGCATCACTGACCTCATCAATCTGCCCGGTCATATTAATGTTGACTTTGCAGATTTGAAAACCGTTATGAAGGAGGTCGGACCAGCGATAATGGGTTCAGGTTCCGCTTCCGGCGAAAATCGCGCCAGTGAGGCGGCCAAGCGGGCCATTGATAACCAGTTGCTCGAAGATGTGGGGATTGACGGAGCACTTGGCATTCTGATCAATATTTCTGCGACCAACTCCCTGACTATGGGAGAGTTTATGGAAGCCTCAGCTCTGATTCAGGATAAAGCGCATGAGGATGCGAATATTATTATCGGAGCCTTGTTTGATGAAGATATGGGTGATGAATTGCGGGTGACGGTTATCGCCACAGGTATCTCTAATTTTGAAGATGCGTCTGAAACTATCTCCGAGTTTGATTTGGTTGGACGTACAGGTAAAAAGCCTTTGAAATCGCTAGAAGTAGTGGACAGAGGAGTGCGAGATTTGGAACGTCCTTTAGATAATCGCACTGTCAGTTTTGCCCGGCCCAACCCAGTACACAAAGGATTGCGGCCTATGCCCACGCCTGTCTTTGATGACCAAAACGATTTAGTGGAATGGGACGAGCCCGCCTATATCCGTAAGAAAGCGAACTGATTTGTGCGGTTGTGATCTTTACGGACTATATGTCATATATGTAGGACGTGCTCTCCCCAGCATGATATACTGGTGCCTATCTTTTGCATCCCCTGCTTGAAACAGAAACCGGTACAGTCCGCAAAAAATGGAAGGGCCGACTGCCGGTAGCCCTTCTTTATCCAAATACCTATCCTATAGCGGTTTCTAATCTCGGCTTTCAGTTGCTTTATCGCCTGCTGAACGCCTGCGAAGATATTGTCTGCGAGCGGTTTGTCTATCCGCAGGAGCGGGAATCCTTCCGTTCCCTCGAATCCAGTCGTCCTTTATCTGATTTTCCTTTAGTTTTCGGTTCCATCAGTTTTGAACATGATTATCCACGTTTGGTGGCTATGCTGGCCGCCGGTGCTGTGGCCCCCTATGCAGCGGATAGGGCTGGGGAAATTGCGTCTGGAGATCCTCTGGTGGTGCTTGGGGGAGTGGGTGTTTTCATGAACCCGGAACCACTGGCTCTGTTTGCGGATTTGATGGTTATCGGAGAGGCCGAGGCGGTGTTGCCACAACTGCTCCCCGCGCTTGTGGAATCTGGTCACCGAAGCGAGTTGTTGCGGCATATCGGGCGAACTGTTCCGGGTTGTTATATTCCGTCAGGCTACAGCTTTACATATGATACTGCCGGTCGAGTTCAGAATATTTCTGTTGATTCAGGGTTGCCGAAACGAGTACGGAAGGTCGTGCTGGATACAACCGCGCAGGCCGCTCATTCCGAATTGCTTTCATCTGAAGCCGAGCTCGGTATGTACATGACTGAGTTGGGACGAGGTTGCAGTAGGGGGTGTCGTTTTTGCGCAGCCGGTTTTATCTACCGACCACCTCGACTCTGGAGTGCGGTTGCGGTCTTGGCTGGCCTTGAGCAACGTCCAGTGGGAGTAGATCGGGTGGGTCTGCTTGGTATGGAAATGGTCGCTTCGGAAACACTGAATCGTATTGCCTCTCACTTACAGGCCAGCGGCTGTTCCCTTTCTTTTTCTTCGTTGCGTGCGGACAGAATTTCGCCCAAACTTCTTGAGTTGTTGTCCCGTTCCGGCCTCAAATCTGTCGCCATCGCTCCTGATGGAAGTTCTCAGCGTCTGCGTAAGGTTATCAACAAGGGGCTGTCGGAAGAAGATCTGGTCGCGGCGGCGATTGCCTTGGTGGACGCGGGAATTTACACCTTGAAATTGTATGTGATGATCGGCCTGCCTACGGAAAATCAGGAGGATCTTGATGAACTGATCAGTCTTGTGCATACGGTTCGCGATAAAATTTTGCCTTTAGGGAGAAAGAAAGGGCGTGTTTGTGAGATTATCCTATCTATAAACAGCTTTGTCCCAAAACCATGGACGCCGTTTCAGTACCTTTCCTTCGGCGGTCAGGATCTGCATCAGGCTGTGCGGGATCAAAATTGCACTTCCTCAATCCTTCATCTCAAGAAGAAAATTAAATACCTGAAAAAAGCGTTTGCCAAAGTGGATAACCTCCATGTTAAGGTTGATCGACCGGATAGAGTACTTTCACAAGCGGTTTTTTCTAGGGCGGATCGTCGTATAGCACCGGTGTTGTTAGATATCGGCCTTGGCAAGTATTCGTTTAAACAGGCGATGAAAGTACACGGGCTCAGCGCATGGCAATATGCTGTTCGACCGAGGACGGCGGATGAACAGTTCTGTTGGGAGGTTGTTGATCATGGGATACGGCAGGGCTATTTATACAGGGAATTAGAAAAATCTTTGGCCGCTCAAGCCACCCCTCCCTGTAACACCACCGTCTGTCGTCGTTGCGGGGTGTGCGGCGGAGAGGGGATGAGGTAGTATAAAAAAACATACTCCCTCTCCTCCCACACAACCGTGTTTCTTAAGCCTTAAGACTATTTAGATGCTGTGACTTCCACATAAAGATCGGTCACCTTGTTTGACAGTTTAGTGATTTCGTCAGTGGTGCTCAATACCATAAGCGGTAGACCTCCTTTACGCACATTGAGGAAATACGGCGCAACGCTTTCCCACTGTTTTTTTATTTTGGACAGCAACGTGTTTATCTGCTTAGTATTTTGTTTTTCACTTATCAGTAGATTAAGTGCGGATTCAAACTCCGCCACGGCATTTTTCAGTTGATGAACAATATTTTCATCCTGAAATCCGGCATGGTGAGCTATGTAGTATTTTGAAATACGTTGCGACAGCATACGTTGTTTACCTGCCAGATTGATGATGTGATCAATTTTTAAATCTGACAACGCCTCAAGTTTCAGCACCACCTCGTGGCTACTTTTCAGTAGCGTCTCACTCATATCCAAGACTGAAGCGGCATTTTTTTTCGTATAGGATTGGGTTACTAACGCATTGAACGTTGAAAATGTGGTGCTAATAGAGGAGAGCTGCTTCTGAATCTCGCTGTCCTTCACCTTTGATGTAAGTTCGGAAAAATTCTTTTTGAATTTTTTTATGGCCGCCTTTAACTGAATACGATTGTTTTTTTCTGAAATGCCGATACCTTGGTATAAGTAGGATTTGGCGATGCGTTGCGATAACATGCGTTGCATTCCGGCTGTATTAATGAGATCAGAAAGGTTATTATCAGCCGCTTGCAGGGGGACTATGGAAAAAGCGGCAAAAAGAGCTGTGATGAGAACGACAATGTGGGCTTTTGCAACGTGCATAAGAATCTCCTTCGGTTATATTTATCCGGTATCTTTTCCATGAAAAGAAAATGAAAGAGGAGTTAATAAAGCATCCTTCATTGTTATGAAATCACAAATAAGACCTTTTTACAAGACAATGCGGGATAGAACAAGGTGATTTACCCTTGTTGATCTCTATTTTTAAAAGGAGTATTTATCACGTTTTTGATTTCATATAAGCATGTCAGGAAGCTGAAAAGAGATTGTTTCATCCTCTCCCTTCATTTCCCGTACTGTGGTCACTTGTTTATTTTTTCGCAACCATGCTGTCAGTTCCGCAACAAGATGTTCAGGAGCGGAGGCTCCCGCTGTCACTCCGAGATGTTTGACATTGTTCAACCAAGTCGGGTCAATCTTATCGGCATGATCAATAAGATGGGCTGGAATTCCTTTTTTTCGGGCAACTTCGCATAAACGATTCGAGTTGGAGCTATTTTTTGAGCCTACAACCAGCAGTAAATCTATTTCTTCGGTCAGCTCCCGGACAGCCGCCTGCCGATTGGTGGTGGCAAAACAGATGTCGGTTCGAGCGGGTTCGGAAATATCAGGAAATTGTTTGCGCAATGCCGCCAGCATTTTCTCAGTGTCGTCAATGCTGAGGGTGGTCTGGGTCACGCAGCCCACACGTTTGGGATCTTTCACTTGAATATTTTTTACTTCCTCCGGCGAAGAAACCACATGGACGGAACCGGACGCATGACCGCAGGTGCCTTCGACTTCCGGGTGTCCTTTGTGGCCGATAACCACGACATCGTAATTTATTTTATTTAAGCGGCTGACCCGGCGGTGTACCTTGGACACCAAAGGGCAGGTGGCGTTAATAGTGCGCAGTCCTAATTTTTCCGCTTGTTTCTTGACGGCGCGGGAAACTCCGTGCGCACTGAAAATGGTTACGGAGCCGACTGGAATATCTTCCAGTTCCTCCACAAAAACAGCTCCTTTTTCAGCCAGCTCATTGATGACATGGGTATTGTGGACTATCTCGTGCAGGACATAAACTGGCGGTTTATATAGCTCCAAAGCCTGATTGACAATATTGATCGCCCGATGCACACCGGCGCAGAATCCCCGTGGGCGGGCAAGAAGAATATCCATGCTCATTGCTTTATCACCTCATCCGGCTGCGGTGTGGCCTTCATCGCCTGAACCAGGCCATATTCTGCACCAAGTTTGCGTACCGACAGCATAAACGTGGAGGGCAGGGGTAAAGTTCGTTCCTCGTCCAAAATACCCAATTCTTTGGCAAGAAGCAGGCAGGGGATGGAGTGTATTCCTTCGTGATTATCACAAATAGTCTGCATGCGCAGGCTATCCGTAATATAAGGGATTAAATCGGTAATACGACCACAGAGGCCCCGAAGTTCCTCCTCAATGAGCTGCCGATGTCTGCGAGCGAAGAGGTTGACCTGCTGATCATCAGCCTCAGCACCGTACAGATTGTTGAGCACGGCTCCGGTCAACCAAGTTTGTTCCCGTTCTGGCCAGTCTTGATAGCGTTGGCGAATATTTTTCCGCAGGCGCTGAAAAAGAACCATTCGCACCATGATAACGGCTTCCCTCATGACCGGGACGATTTTCGGATCAAAATCAGACGCGGCTTCCTGAACAGCCCTGCTTACAGCTTCACTCATAATACCAGTTTAACAGCGGCGTGATCCGCAAGTGTTGTGTAAAGCTGCACTCGTTGAGCCTCGCTGTGTACGGTTACTTCCAAGTTCATACTGATGTATTTGCCGCCGCTTGACGTACGGGACTCAGACAGAGAATAAGGCGCATCGCCCAGTTCATGGGAAAGAAGCGTTTGCACCGCTTTGCGATCCGTTCCGATAATTTTGTATTGCCAAACGCAGGGATAATGAATTTCCGGTTTTCGGCCTTCAAACGGTTGATGTGGTATTGTTTTCATGCATACACGTATAAGGGTGCAGGTTCTTTGAACCTATAAAAAATAACGGCGGGAATGTCTATGGAACAGTACGTCGGGCCTGATTTTTTGACAACAGAGGTCAGCTCTTTGAATCGCCTTCCGCTTTTATTTCAGCCGCTTCTTCAGGAGTTGGAGAAATTTCAGGAGTGAGCGTCTGATTGGGCGACCGGAACGCTCTGGGCAGTTTTGAATCAGGCAGAACATGCTCCCTTATTTTTTCAATTTCCGGAAAAATATCAGTATCTTCTTGGCATGTTGCACATTCTTTAACATGTTGATCCATAAACTGCATCATGCGGGCCGGTGCCATGGTTTCATTTGTGACGTGTGTATACCAGTCTTTAGTAAGACGAATTAATTGATTACATTGCATGGGAAAACGATAATTATGCTCGGTGATTGATAAATATCTTATTAGGAAACCGTGAAAAATAATGGGGCAAGGTGCCGGTATTACGTCTGCGCTCAAGTCCATTGTTTTGTATTGTCAAATTTCCCGCATCTACAAAAACACGATTATTATAATAATAAGTTGTTTTTCAGGTCAATGATTATTATATTGATTTGCGTAACAGGAAGTGGAAGTGGAAAGGGCACTGGTGGCCCTCCCGGACTTCAAATCCGGTGTGCCGGGTGAACAGCTTGGCAGGTGGGTTCGATTCCCATGCATTTCCGCCATTCTTTAAACAGTGCGCTTCAAATTTTCCAGCTCTTACCTCTCTTCTCTGCTTTATCCAAGGAAGTCACAACGCATAATACCAGTTTTGCCGCTTTTCAGCGAATTAATTTTTCATTTCGTCCAAGAACCGCCAGTTCATCCGCTCAACGCCGTCTTGGCCGCCCTTGGTTGCCTGTTTCGCCAGCAGTTTTGTAATTGTTTTTTTCAGCAGAGGATGCTCAGATTGTGGAGCAATTTCAGCCAAAGGAACCAGTACAAACAGACGTTTATGCATTTCCGGATGTGGGAGGGTCAGTCGTGTTGTCGTTATAATTCGGTCATCAAAAAGCAGCAGATCAAGATCAAGGGTTCTGTCTTGGTAGCCTTCCTTATCCACGTTGCGGACTCTGCCGAATTGATACTCCACCTGAAAAAGAAGATCTAATAATGCTTGAGGCGACAGATTTGTACGCAGGATGCCCGCCGCATTGACGAACCAGTGCGGGCTTTCCATGTCCATCGGTCGGGTGCGGTAGGGAGAAGACAGGGTTTGCTGGGTGATATTCGGATATGCAACAAGAGCTGCCCAAGCGTTATGCAACAGTTTGCGTGAGTGGCCGAGATTGGAACCGAGTCCTATGCAGGCGGTGCAGGTATGGGATGTGTTTTTCACAATTTTTTGTTG
>CBDTVG010000017.1:0-13580 GCA_965363745.1 uncultured Candidatus Electrothrix sp.
GTACTCTGATTTTGTTAAGTTTTATCGGTGAGGCGTTACGGGAGGCGTTTGATCCACGGAAGCAGAAATGAAAAGAGTGAAAGCCAAAAAAAAACAGCACTTACCTTGAAACTCAGGCACTCAGGTAAGTGCTGATTGAACGTAATAACGGTTACTTTATTTTACTCAGACAACGACTGATGCAGTTCAACCCGTCGATTTTTTGCACGTCCTTGACGGGTAGCATTGTCGGCTATGGGATTTTCCTCACCGTATCCTTTGCTGACCAAAAAATTCGCTTTGACCCCTTGGCTGATCAGGAAGTTGCGAACGGTATTTGCCCGTTGTTCTGAAATCCGCTGATTTATTTGCGAGCGACCCATACTATCTGTATACCCGGCGACTTCAAACCGTTGCTTAGGCGCATATTCTTTTAACAGCGTAGCGGTTGTTTTGAGGCTTGTTTTTGCCTTTTTGGTGAGTGTGGCTGTGCCGCTGGTGAAGTTTACACCGGAAAGAATAAAAGAACTACTGTCAGCACAACCCATGTCATCAACCGTTGTTCCCGCCTCCGTATTAGCGCAAAAATCTTTCGCATCAACAACCCCGTCTTGATCACTGTCGATTTCAGCATCCGGCTGATCCACTTTAACTTCAAGTCGAGCTGTATCGGCGGCAGGCGGTGCTTGTTGAACAGATTTCTGTGGGGGCTGACGATGTAAACGATCAATCTCAGTTTGAAGTTCTGTTATTTTTTTCTGGAGTTCCTCCACCTCTTTGTTACCGTTTTGAAGTTCCGTTTTCAGCTGTGCAGAATCTTTCTTCAGTTCCTCCGAATTCGCCACAACCACAGACTGTTTCTGTAAAATTTTGTTTGCCTGCGCCAGCTTTTTTACTTTTTCCTCCAATGCGACTTCTTTTTCCTGAAGAAGGTTTTGTAAATGCTTCACTTCTTCTTCAAGGGTCGCCATCTTCGCTGCTGTCTCCTCCTGAGCCTGCTGAACCTGCCGTACCGCAACTTCTTTTCCTTCCAACGTCGCAATTAATTGCTCCGTTCTGCTTTGCGCCTCAGTTAACTTCGCTTCCAAGTCCGTAACCTTTTCCTGAGCAACGGCGAGTTGCTGAACCGCTTCTTGTGATTCAGCAAGTTGGGTTTCCAGCATTGTCGATTTTTCACGCTCTGTGGCCAATTCTTCCGTGCTGGCCGGTAATTCCGCAATCTTCGCTTCCAGAGTGGAAATTTTTTCTTGCGTTGTTTTCAATTGCTCCTGTAGGCCTTGCGCATTAGCCAGTTCAGCTTCCAAGGTCGCAACCTGTTCCTGCGCAGCCTGCACCTTTTCCTGTGCGGGCAGAAGATTCGCAATTTGCGCCTCAAGCTCGACCTTTTTTTCACCGGCGGCTGTGAGTTTGAATTCCAACTCGGCGATGTGCTTTTCCTGACTTGTATTTTTTTTCTGAGCAACAGCGACCGCGGTATTCGTCTCTTTAATCGCCGCAGCCGCCGTAGCCGATTTTTTTCTCTCATCCCCCAATTGTTGTGCAATCTCAGACTGTTTGTTCTTTGTCGTTTCGAGTTCGCCCGTTAGAATTTCCTGTTTTTTCACCAACTCGTCATGCTGTTTTTTCTTCTTTATAATTTCAGCCGTAAGTTTTACATTTTCAGATGTAATAACAGCGATGGTTTCGTCCTTGCCAAGCAAATTTTGTTGCAAACCCTGTTCTTTTTCCAATGCTACGGCACGCTCACTCTCCGCTGTTTCTAGAGCGGCTTTTGCGGCGGCAAGCTCTCCTTCGAGTTGTGCAACAGAATTTTTTGCCACTTCGAATTTCTGATCAATTGTTTGCGATTCCCGCTCCCGTACACTCTTGGATTCAACTAAACTCGCAATCTGATGGACTAATTCTTTTCCCCCAGCCTCGACTTCTTCAAGTTTTTGCTGTGCGGTCGCAAGCTCTTCCTGCTTCTCATTAAGCTGATTTTGCAGGATGACAACCTTTTGTTCCGAAGGAGCCAACATCTGTTCTTTTTTCTTGCCGTAATGAAGCATCGCTTCAATTTTCAACTGAGATGTTTTCAACGTTTTTTCTAAATTTTCGATCCGAGCGGCGGATTCAACCAGAAGTGTCTTTTGGCTCTTCAATCCAATTTCTTTTTCCGCAATCAGGCCGGATAGCTTTGCAACCTCATTTTCCAACCTCTGTTTTTCCGTATCAACCTTTTTAAACCGCTGTTCAGCTTCGGCGAGCAATTGTTGTTGCTCTTCGACAACTGCCTGTTTTTTTCGTTGTTCAGCAAAAGCCGCATTCGACTCTTCGGTAATTCTCGCAAGTTCAGCTTGTTGCGCAGTGCTTGCTTCGTTCAATTTCGTAATATTTTCCTGAGCCCTATTCAACTCAACCGCAAGGTTTTCCGCCTGACTCTGTTGTTCAACAAGCTGGTTTCGCAGTACTACCGCCTTATGTTCCGAAGGCATCAGCATCTGTTCTTTTTCCTTACCGTAGTGAAGCATTGCGTCAATTTTTAGCTGAGATTTTTTCAGCGTTTTCTCTAAATTTTCGATCCGGGCGGCGAATTCAACCAATAACTTTTTCTGCTTCTTCAACCCGCTCTCTTTTTCCAAAATCAAGCCGGATAATTGCGTAACCTGACCATCCAACTGCTGTCTTTCCGTATCAACCGTTGTAAAACGCTGTTGCGCCGCGGTCAGCAATTTTTGTTGTTCCTCGACAGCTACCTGTTTTTTCTGTTGTTCAGCAAGAGCGGCATTTGACTCTTCGGTAATCCTCACAAGTTCAGCCTGTTGTGCGGTGCCTGTTTCGCTTAAGCTCTTGATCTTGCTTTGAGCCGCAGTTAACTCACCTGTAAGTCTTTCCGTTCGCTTCTGTTGTTCAACAAGCTGTTTTTCTAAGGAGGCGACCTTCTTCTCGAAGGAAGCCAGCATCTGCTCTTTTTCCTTACCGTAGTGAAACATCGCTTCAATTTTCAGCTGAGATGTCTTCAGTGTTTCTTCCAAGGTATCAATGTGGTCAACGGATTCAACCAGTATTTTTTTCTGCTTCTTCAATCCGCTCTTTTTTTCTAAAACTATGCCGGATAGTTGCATGACCTGACCCTCTAACTGCTGTCTTTCTCTATCAACCGCTGTAAAACGCTGTTGCGCCGCAGCAAGCAACTCCCTCTGTTCCTCAACAACCACCTGTTTCTTTTGCTGTTCAGCAAGCGCAACGCTCAATTCTTTGGTAATCCTCGCAATCTCAATCTTCTGTGCGGCACTTGACTCTTTTAAATTTTTAATTTGAGCGATCAAGTCATTATTTTTTTCACTTGCTCTCTTGATTTTTTCCTGAGCCTTTGTCAGCTCAGCCGTAAGTTTTTCCGCACGCTTCTGTTGCTCAACAAGCTGTTTTTCCAAGGTGGAAACTTTTTCTTCGGATGAAGAAAGCATTCGTTCCTTTTCCTTACCATACCCAAGCATCGCCTCAACTTTCAGCTGAAATCTTTTTAACTTTTTTTCTAAATTGTCAATCTTGGCGGCGGATTCAAACAAAAACGTTTTTTGGCTCTTTAATCCACTTGCTTTTTTCGCAATCAGGCTGGATAATGTCGCAACCTGCCCCTCCAGTTGCCGTTTTTCCGCAGCAACCTCTTGAAATCGCTGTTGCGCTGCGGCGAGCAAGCCCCGCTGCTCCTCAACAATGACCTGTTTTTTTCGCTGTTCAGCATACGCCGCATTCAATTTTTCAGCAATCCTGATGAATTCAACCTTCTGCGCAACGTTCGCTTCATTCAACCGGTTGATTTGAGCAACTAAGTCGAGATTTTCTTCATGCGCATCCTTAATTTTGGCCTGAGCCTCAGTCAATTTTCCAGCTAGCTGCTCCGTCTGATTTCCCCGCTCAATATTATCTGTATGTGTAATCTTCATTTCTTCCCGGGCCTTGCTCAACTCACCGGTAAGTTGTTCTGTTCGACTCTTTTGTTCAATATTATTGTTATGCGCAACCTTAATTTCCTCCTGCGCCTCAGCCAACTCATTCGCCAATTTTTCTGTCTGTTTCTGTTGTTCAACAAGCTGTTTTCGCAAGGTAACGACCTTTTGTTCGGAAGGAGCCAATAACCGATCCTTTTCTTTGCCATACTGAAGCATCACCTCCGCTTTAAGATCAGCTTTGCGTACCCGGTCTTCCATAACAGAAAGCTGGGCGGTGGCTTCGGCGAATTGAAATTTAGACTGCTCAAGACGGCTTATCAATTGAGCGACACGTTTATCAATCTGTGATGAATCCTTGGCCTGTTCTTTTTTTGACTGCTCAAGCGCAGCTTGCATTGCAAAAAGTTTTGCGGCACTATCAGTAAGTCCGGCCTTAGATCGCTCAAGACGACTTGTCAACGTAGCGATGTGTTCATTAGCCTGCGCTGAACTTTCCGTGGAGGCTTTCTCTGAAATTGTTATTTTTTTTATTGCTTCCAGCCTCCTGTTGAGTTCCTGCCGCACTGTCGCCAGTTTTTCCTCTTTTTCTTTCAGCTCCGCTTCACGTTTTTGTAATTTTTGCAAAAGCTGTCGATTGGCGGCAGTTTCTTTTTGAGTTTCAGCGGCGAACTTCTCCTTCGCACCATTCAACTGTTCCCGCAACAACGTAATTTTGGACTCATACTGAAGAAACCGTTCTTGCAGATAAACACCTTTATCCACGACTTCAATCTGTTGCGAAGCTGCATAACTCGCAAAAGCGATGTAGGCCAATATCCCGACAGAGATAAGAAGAATTGTGCGTGGCGTTAATTTTTGCGTGAATTTCATATCGGAGCCTATGAGTTGCGTTTGTATTAAAAAAGATAAAGTTATTAAGCAATTATGCCGGTTTTAAAATTAAAACCGCCAAAGGAGGCAGAACAAGAGTGAGCGTGTCAGGCATACCGTAAGATTGCTCAGGGATTGTATGTAACTCACCGTTTCTGACATTGCCGCCTTGGTATATATTAAGATCACTGTTGATAATTTCTCTGTAGCCGCCGCTTTGCGGTACGCCAATACGGTAATTTTCACGTATTACAGGCGTAAAATTACAGATTACAATCAGAAAGTCATCCGTTTTTTTCGCCCTGCGGATAAAAGAAAAGACTGAATTGTCGGAATCATTCGCATTAATCCAAGAAAAGCCTGACGATTCGTGATCGTTTTCATGAAGAGCTGGTTCACTTCTGTAGATCCGATTCAGATCGGCGACATAACGTTGCACACCTTTATGATTGTCGGCTTTAAGGGCTTCCCATTCCAAACCTTTGTCATGATCCCATTCCTGCCTTTGGCCGAATTCACATCCCATAAACAATAATTTTTTTCCAGAATAACTCCACATAAAACCAAGATAAGCTCGCAAGTTGGCAAATTTCTGCCAATCATCACCCGGCATCTTATTGAGCAGCGAACCCTTGCCATGCACCACCTCATCATGGGAGATAGGGAGCGTGAAGTTTTCCTGAAACGCATACAACATGCCAAAGGTTATTTCATTATGATGAAAGCGGCGATGGATCGGCTCATGGCGCATATAATTAAGAGTGTCGTGCATCCAGCCCATATTCCATTTCAGGCTGAAACCAAGACCACCCAACCAAACAGGGCGGGAAACCATGGGCCAGGATGTTGATTCCTCAGCGATGGTAAGAATTCCCGGAAAAATGCCATGCACAACTTCGTTGGTTTTGCGGAGAAAGCTGATGGCGGCGAGGTTTTCACGTCCTCCGAATTCATTGGGCATCCATTGTCCCTCTTCTCTGGAATAATCCAAATAGAGCATGGAGGCCACCGCATCAACCCGTAATCCGTCAATATGATATTTATCTATCCAGAACAAAGCGTTGGAAATTAAAAAGGAACGCACCTCGTTGCGACCATAATTAAAAACCATGGTGCCCCAATCCTGATGTTCCCCTTGACGCGGATCTTCATGGGCGTATAAATGGGTGCCGTCAAAATAATTGAGTCCGGCCCCGTCCTTTGGAAAATGGGCAGGCACCCAGTCGAGGATAACACCAATGCCGTTCTGGTGGCACTGATCAATAAAATACATAAAATCATCCGGTGTCCCGAAGCGGCTGGTCGGCGCAAAAAAACCGAGCACCTGATATCCCCAAGATCCGTCAAACGGATATTCGGCTATGGGCAACAGCTCAATATGCGTGTAGCCCATCTCAAGCACATAAGGTATCAAGGTGTCGACAAGTTCCCGGTAGCTAAGATATCGACTTCCCCATTTTTTATCAGGTACTTTACGCCAGGAAGCGAGATGCACTTCATATATGGAAATAGGAGCGTCCAGAGCCTGTTGACGCGGGCGTTCCCTGATCCAGTCAGCATCCTCCCATTGATGATGATCAAGGTCAACAACGACTGATCCCGTGTTTGGTCGCAACTCCATAGCGAAACCGTATGGATCGGATTTATCAAAATCCTCGCCTTCATTACTGGTTATCCGGTATTTATATACGGTGTGTTCTTGAAGGCCGGGGATAAAAAGCGACCAGATGCCTGCATCACTTGGGCACATGGGGTGAGAGGAGCCGCTCCATTCGTTGAAATCGCCGATGACACTGACCTGCCGGGCATTGGGTGCCCATACGGAAAAAACTATACCCTTTCTGCCTGAAAAAGAGACAAGATGCGCCCCGAGTTTTTCATAGCTGCGTTCATGGGTGCCTTCACCAAACAAATATTTGTCAAGATCTCCAAGCCAGCTTTTAGGGGCTGCCTGACCGGTACATGCTGTATTTTTTATCAAAGTGTATACCTTTTTGATGCGGGATATTCGAGATTACAGTAAGAAAAAAATAAAAACATTATATTTATTTTTTTGATTTTTTTAAATACTTTTCTACTGGATGTAATTATAGTATAAATGATTTTTTAGCGTAGATGAAACGAATTGTCATGTTCTTTTTATTTTTTTGCGGGTCAACAGGTCATTGTAAGCTGTCCGTCAAAAAGAGGGGAGGGCGACCTGCCCGTTTTTCCTTAACAGCGAGGATGATTGCTTGCCAAGGGTATTTTGCAATGCTATACTAATTGTAATGACAGCAAACAGTTATCTTATTCTGTAGTTATCTCTGAGATCAGGCCATGTTTCTTGATAAAAAAATCAGCGTAGTCATTCCCGCTCATAACGAGGAAAAACTCATCGGCAAAGTCATCGGCACCATGCCTGATTATGTTGATTATATCGTGGTGGTGGATGACAAAAGTCAGGATCAAACGGCTTCTGTTGTTCAAAATTTGGCAACCTCAAACAGTAAAATAATTTTTATTGCTCACGAGAGGAACAAAGGGGTAGGGGGGGCCATTGGGACAGGATATAAATGGGCGAGAGATAATCAAATTGACGTGACCGCTGTCATGGCGGCTGATTATCAAATGGATCCTGAAGATCTACCCCGGATTTTAGAGCCTGTCTGTAAGGATGAATGCGACTACACAAAGGGCAACAGGCTGTTTCGAGGAGAATCTTGGGGGATGATCCCTAAATATCGCTACATCGGCAACTCCTTCCTCTCGCTCTTCACTAAAATTGCCTCCGGTTATTGGCATATCGCTGACTCGCAAAGCGGATATACAGCTATTTCGCTTCAGGCTCTCAAAAATATCAATCTTGATACGATATATCCCCGTTACGGAATGCCCAACGACCTTTTAATTAGTCTTAATATTGCGAATTTTCGGGTAAGGGATATCTCGATACGCCCTGTCTATAACGTGGGCGAGGTCTCAGGGATTAGGTTAAAAAAGGTTATTTTTACCATTCCTTTAATATTGATCGAAGGGTTCAGTCGAAGGATGGTGGAAAAATATATTATCCGGGATTTTCATCCTTTGATCTTTTTTTATTTTCTGGGGTTATTGTTCTTCTTTTTTACCATTATCCTGACCATTCGAGCCTTTATTTATCTTGGTGTTGATGGACATCTGCCGCCGATTAACACGCTTGCAGCTATGTTTTCTTTTATGAGTTCCAGTCTTTTTACGCTTTTTGCTATGTGGTTTGATATGGAATATAATAAGGATTTGAAATAGACATAAAATTACGGTGCCCTGCAATGACAAATTATAATAAGACTATTTTCGTAATATGAATCTTGCGCAATGTGACCACTTAGAATCGATACGAATATATGAACTGAAAAAAGTCCTTTCCATTATATCAGAGGAGAAGAAAAAAATAAAAGATGTTAAGATTTTGGAAATAGGTGCCGGTACGGGTTGGCAGGCAAAAAAACTAACTGAAAATGGCTACACTGTTGAGGCAATAGATCTCAATAACAGTAATTATTTAAAAAATCGTATTTGGCCAATAACTGATTATGATGGAGAACATATACCTTTTCCTGATAACTATTTTGATATACTATTTAGCTCCAGTGTCCTCGAACATATTCCTCATCTGGAAAAATTTCAAATTGAGATGCAGAGAGTCTTGAAACCAGATGGTATTGCCGTCCATATAGTACCCAATGGAAACTGGAGATTTTGGACCAGTATAGTCCATTACCCATATATATTTAAAACCTTATTGTCAGTGATTTACAGCAAAACTGTATCTTTTTTTGGAAAAAAAATAAGACGGCAATATATGTCGGTGGACTTCAACGTGATCGAAAGATATCTAAAATAGAGTTGCTTTGGAAAATAATTTTTCCAGCTCGACATGGTGAAACGGGTAATTCTGTTAGCGAATTATATTACTTCAGCAAAAAATATTGGTGCTCAATATTTAAAAAAAGCGGATGGAAGATCAAGGGAATAACTTCTAATAATTTATTCTACACTGGTTATATGCTTTTAGGAACACTACTTTTATTTCAGTCAAGAAGATATATCAGCTTTTTATTAGGAAGCACATGCCATATTATTGTTCTGAAAAAAAATAGAATTCCTGCTGTCCCTTATAATAACACGACGAAGTCAGGTCTCGAACAAACTCCTGAAGCACACATTAGCCAGATTTAATTTTACTTTGTAATTGATCAAAACAATACATGAAGATATTTAATATAATTAACCAGTTAACTGCAAACAAAGCAGTGCTACTTCGTTTTCAAATTTTGCGAAAAATCGGCAAAATACTTCTACCTAAGTATAGATTTAAATGGCACCAAATGGGTTGGTGGGACGATCCTTTATTTAACGAATACCTGATCAGGTTCAATGAAATGGGTGGTATGAATACTGATCGTCGCTGGATGCTGTATCAGTTATTGCGGTTAGTCAAAAAAATCCCAGGAGATACCGCTGAGTGCGGTGTATATAAAGGAGCAGGGTCATATTTAATTTGCAAAGTTAACCAAAAAAATGAATTGTTTGACCGAACACATTATATGTTTGATTCTTTTGAAGGTTTATCAGTTCCGTTAGAGGACGATGGTAACTATTGGATAAAAGGAGACCTGACATCGACTTTGGATACCCTCATCAGTAATTTATCGGAATTTAAAAATATTAGTATCCACAAAGGATGGATACCGGAAAAATTTTCTGATATTGAGTCAAATAAATTCTGCTTTGTCCATATTGATGTAGATTTATATTCTCCAACCTTGGACAGTTTTGAGTTTTTTTATCCGCGAATGAACGAAGGCGGAGTGATCATCTGTGATGATTATGGATTTACTACCTGTCCTGGAGCGACTAAAGCCATTGATCAATTTTTACAAAATAGAATGGAAAAAATGATCCCTCTCTCAGGGGGGGGGGGCTTCTTGATAAAAGGTATTGAAATGTCTAGTTTGCTGAAGTGATCATTTTTTGAATGAAAACAATTCAATAATGTTGCCACCTTTATGTATCTTATCGGAAAAAAATAGATAGAATGCTAAGATAAAATTTTTATAATTCGGTGGTGAAAGAGGCGTATTTGCTAAATTGGCAGTACGAAGCCCGCAAACGGAAAAATTATATCTTTTAAGAAGAGACGTTAACGTGTTCGGAGTGTAAAAATAGGTATGATGCAAAGAGTAGGTTGTGAAAGAAGGTTTTTTACTCATAAGAAGTAGTATTTTTAATCTATCAAGGTCATTATAAAATTGTTGTGGAACCTCAATCACCAATAAACCATTTTTATTTAAAAGATTGTTGCATTCCTGTAGACATTTATCAGGTTCAAGAACATGCTCAAAAACATGATTCATATGTATGACATCAAACCGGTAGCCCTGTAAAAAAAGATCTTTTAAAGAATCTCCAGACAGGTTGATCGAATATTTTTTTATTGCCTCCTCTCTCGCTTCAGCAGATAATTCAATACCCTTAGCATCGAAACCGGTATTTCTAGCTTCATGTACGAATTGCCCTGTTGCTGCGCCAATATCTAAAAGGGTTTTCTGACCGCTTGAACAGTAGCTACCTATTCTTTTCAATCTATCACGAAACATTTCTTTTCTGCTGTCTTCCAAAACCGCAAAATTTTCAGGCGAATGTTCGCCACCGAAATAATTATCCATGGTGTAGACGAGCTCATAGCCTCGCTGAGTAGGGCGAGGACTAAGCCAGCGCAAGCCACACTGCGAGCATTTTTTGCAACTAAATGGATTAATCAACCCAAGTTTTTTAGCAAATACAATATCTTCTTCAAAAGAAGTTGAATCGCACAATACACAATATTCGACCGATTCAATATCACCATCATATCGCCACATATTTTCTCTTTCTATTTTTTTCATATAAATAAGCTAAGGCAAAAAAATTACATGTATAAACGGCACTCGTCGCAAGGCCTATGCCGTTAACTCCAATTAGCCTGACAAAGACTGCATCACAAATTATATTACAGAGTAAACCCAAACAGGCAACGGCAAGCAACAAGTCGACTCTCCCCATTGCACTCATCGCTCTAACATAAACCAACCCTCCAACGTACATACCCGCACCTAAAAGGTAACTATTTAATAAATCGGCTAAAATATTTTGCTGATGAATGCTCATTTCTCCAAAACCGAATAATAACCTACTGATTGAGTGCGAGATCAAGATTACAGTCAGGCTTAGACCTAAGCCCAAAATGAGATATCGTACTGCAATACGGTGAATATTTAATGCATTCTTTGAAACTTTACCACTTGCAGCTTTGCTTAACGAAGCATAGGTGATCGCAATATGCCCAACGAAAAGCAAAGGAACAATGTTCCATAATCTATTTGCATATTCAACAAATGTTATGGAGCCTGTTTCAAGAGTTCCGGCGAACCATATATCAACGGGATAAACTAAGGCTAATATTAGGGAGCTAATAACCTGTAATTTTGTATTTTTCACCCCCCACCGTATTATTTTATCTCCAGCATCATTCTGTAATGGACGGCCACCTTGAGTAAGATCTTTAAAGAAATAAAGCCCTCCTGCCTTGCATAATTCAAAGAGTAAAAAACTCAGTCCAAAACAATACATATTGACAGGAGCCAATACCAAGAATGAAACGGCTGCAATACCCCCAAATAAAGGGCCTAACACCGCAAGTCTAAATTTGTTGCTCGCATTGAGCACCCCGATTTTGAAGGCGGCCAAAGAGCCGAAGAGTGGGGTTGGCAATAATATTGCTATCATCCAGAAATCAAAATGTTTATTTATCGCACTGAAAATCAGAATAATTAGAAGGCTTAATGGAAGAATAAATATGGTAATTTTTTTGACTGCATATACAAAAAGATATCTCGCAGTATCAATATTATCAGTTTTATGAAAAGCAGGCATGATTACGCTTTCAGCCGCACCTGAAGCAACAGCTGTTAATACAGTGAGAGGCGCAAGTAAATACAGCACAACATCAGTTGTATCTGATGCCCCGTACTTATTACCGATAACTAAAAAAAATAGTAAATGACTTCCTCTTGCAACAATATTGGCTATAGTTACAATTAAGGGCTCAATTTTATTTTTTAGAGATACACTCTGCAAATTCTTTTTCCCAGTGAAAGATTAATTTTTCGCAACTTTTTTCCTGCCTATTTGTAAGTTCTAATATTGCTTTAGAAATAACTTCTTTGTTTTGAGCAAAAAATTCTATCCACCTATCAGGTTTACTCACAGGTAACAGATCTCCTTGCGACAATATTTCAGCATGCTCCGGGATATCACTTGCAAGAACCGGTAGCCCATGACCAAGTGCCTCCAAAACCGCATTAGGTGCGCCTTCATGCAACGAGGGCATAAGCAGCAGGTCAACCTCCGGCCAGATACGCTCCGAATCCACCCAACCCATGAAATGCACCCGATCCGTCATCTTTTCCTTGTCTACTGTTTCCTGAAGAAATTGTTCATCGGGGCCGCTACCATAGAAATAAAGTTGCGCCTTATTCGCTTTTATTTCCTTGAAAACATCCAAAAGAAGCCTCTGGTTTTTCCCCGGTTCCAAGATCCCCACACAGGCTGCCCGCAGAGGAAGTTGAACCTGTCTCATTTTTTTTGAAGTGCGGTAGGTTGTAATATCATTGCGAAGGACACCGCATTCTAAAGGACGCAAAAAATAATGCCGGGCATTAACCTTGTTTATCAAAGTTTTTGACACCCCGTACATTCTGGTTCCGACGATTCCGACTCCCTCAAAATAATGCTCCAGCGTTACCAAAAAATCTGATTGCCCTGTAGTTCGATGCTTTTCAAGCGCATCTCCTCGAAGAAAAAGCGTAAGAGGTATACGTTTAACCAACCGGAGAGGTTGTAAAAACAACGAATAGCTATGCCCAAAAGCAAATAAACGATCCACCCGGTATCGAAAACCAAGGCACAGAAGAGACAATGGGGCGAAAAGATGAAATATTCCCCAAAATAAATACCCGGAAGTATATTTTTCAGGCCAAGGAAAACGATGAAAGTGACAGTTTGGATGATCAATGGGGAATGGAACAACAGCCAGGTAGTGAACAGTATGTCCTCGGTCGAGCAGGGCGTTGATGGCTCGGAAGAGACGCTTGCAAAATCCACCGGGCTTTGGGCGGTAATAGCAGGTCAGGATGCGGTGTGGCATATCAGCGGATATCGGCTATAATTTGATAAATTGATGACAGGGCAAGGGGGGGGGCAATTTTCAAGATGAACGTTTGGTAAACTGGTATTTATTCATTAGAATACCTATGAAAATTATAGAGAAAGGTATAATCCAAATCAAATAGAAAGATAGTGTCTCCACGATAAAAATCATATAGCCTTTTTCTGCGTAGTTTGCAGAGGTCGGATAATGCCAATTATTTTCTTCACTGGCAAAAATTTCTTGCCAGTGTTTTGCTTCATCATCAGGTCGCCCAGCATTTTTGTATGTCTGATATACTTTATGCGGATTGGACTCCAGCTCCTTCAAGGATGCTCCAAATGCAATACCATAATCAGAATCGTAAACCTTCCATTTACCCGCAAGAAGAACCTCGTTGATCACATGTCCGCTAAGTCCAAGTATTCTGGATAAAATTCCTTGCTTTCTTAAAATATTATTGAATATAATAGCGTGTTGTGAACAGAAACCGCCGCCTACTCTAACCGCTTTTTCGGTATTTCTCCATTCATAATATTTAATTCTACTTTGTCACATTAGCCAGCAGCCCGTAAAAGGTCTTCTGCATG